>NZ_JAKFCQ010000063.1:0-13993 GCF_036676585.1 Robertmurraya sp. | reverse complement strand
ATAGATTCCAATTTGTGTCGTGTTTGGATTGGTCAGTAGATAAAGGTAAAAGTATTTTTCATCCCCATTCAATTGCTCATTAATAACTGGATTCTTCCAAAAATCAGTACGAACGATACGGTATTTTGCCATTCGAAACTTCATCCTTTCATCTATAAAAAATACTTTCATAGATGATATATAAAGTAATGAAGAAAAAGGTTAGGTGTTTTTCGTAAGGATTTTGTCTATTTTATGACAAAACAATTTATAGGTACCTAAATAGACTTGCTAAGCTACAAAAAGGACAGTTTCTAGCCCCCAATTCCTTTTTCAAAAACAAACAAAAAAGTGCCCATTTCTGGACACCAAAATATACTACTCCATTACGATGGTTTTAAAGAAAGATCAACATCCATAGCTCTAACGTTTCAGGTTAATAAGAGCTTTTAACACTAACTTATAATCCAACAATCTCCTATTTTTTGAATTGTCTTTCCTTTAAATTCACATTTAAGCCTACGTAACGTTCGTTTTTCATTTTTCTCCTTGTTCAACTTCATAGTGTTAATAATATTATTAACATCTACCTCAGTACTTTCAACCTCTTTTATTCCTAGTTTGTTTACATACAAAAATGTTTTGTTAATACTATGTTTCATATGATTTAACCTCCTTTGTCTTTTTTAATTAAGTTAGCTATTTTAAGGATGTATCCTTGTGAAAATTATTTGAAATATTTTATTCATTTAAAAATCTAAGCAGTTGTTACTAATAACGTCAATTGGTACACATTTTTTTATTATTTATATTTATTAATTGAAGGACTTATCTTATCAAGTTATATATTATTTTTTATAAAAAGACAGAGTTACTAATCAAATTAAGAGATTTGTAACTCTGTCTTATTAAAATTGACTTTAGATACCGGTGGTCGGGGTCTAACAAGTAAATGCTGCCTCTTAAAAACAACTGAATAACAATATGAAAGTAATTAACTATTCCCTTTTCTTTCAAAATGCCAATGTAATCGATATTCACAAATTTCATTAATCCAATTAAACAGAGTCTTTTCTTCTTCTGAATTTACCTCGACTTTAAAGTAAAATTGATTATCTTCAAACACTACAAGTCCTTTTGAACTTCCACTCCACTTAGTCATCGGCATTTTTACAATAAGCTTACTTACTTTATCTTCGTCATATTCCCATAAGCGCTTTGTTTCCTTGTCAGAGAAATCAATTCTTTTTCTGTATTCCTTTTCAGTTAAATATTGATAAAAGAACGGTGCCACTTCTTCAGGTGTGATATGCTTATACCAATCTTCTTTACCTCGACTTAACATGGCAAGTAAAACAACCATCTTATAGCTTTTAGCCATGCCAGTTCTATCAACTTCAATAATTAAATCTTCGAACCGTCTATAAATTTCTTTTTCGCTTTCTGTTAATTCCTCTGCCCAATGTAAGAAACCGGTATATGATTTAAATTCTTGTTTATATTGACTTGATTCAGATTTCCCCTTTAAATGCAACTCTAAATAGGTCGGTCTTCTACCAAGTTCAAATTTTAAATTTTTATAATCACGAAGAAGTATTTCTTTACGTGGTTGTCTTTTCTTAGCAATTTCATCTAACAAATTAATTACATCTATATCTAAATTAATGGAACAAATTTCAGGAACCTCAGGTTGGATATTCTTTTTTGTACCTTCTCCCCTACTTGTATCAAATAAGCTTAATTTCACATCAGCATTTCGGTAATTCCCAATCAAGTCAATAATTACACAATACTCTTTATTTTCATTAAGTCTCAACCCTCGACCAACCTGCTGGGTAAAGACAGTCAATGACTCAGTTGGTCGAACAAAAAGTAGTGTGTCTATAACTGGGATATCGACCCCTTCATTAAAAAGATCAACTGTAAAGATTACATCAAGTTCTCGTGCCTCAATCATTTCAATCGCTCTTTGTCTACTAACCGAAAGCTGCTTAGAATGCAAACTAATTGTTCGATAGCCCTTTTTATTGAAATGCTCAGAAAGAAAATCTGCTTGCTTTATAGAAGAACAAAAAGCAATGGTTCTCGTTTGTTTGTATGTATTCCACGCTTCCAGAATCTTATCTGCTAAATCAGCACGTAATTGGGCTTGAAGTAATTCTTTCTCTGAATATTTATTACCTAACCAAGTAATTTGTGAATAGTCAGTATCATCGTATACCCCATAATATTGGAATGGAGCCAGCCATCTTCGTTGAATCGCTTCTAAAAAATCGATCCGATAAGCAACATTCCCATCACATAATGCATAAACATCTTTATTATCATTTCGATCAGGTGTTGCCGTAATTCCTAGTAAAAACTTTGGCTTAAAGTAATCTAACACACGTTGATAAGTATCAGCCGCAGCATGATGAAATTCATCTACTATGATGAGATCAAAATCTTCTGGATTAAATACTTCAAGATGTTGTTTCATACTCAGTGTAAAAATGGATGCAAAAACACAGTTTGCTGTTCCTTCCTTTTGCTTTCCATTGTATATACCGTATGATCTATCTGGCATGATGGTTTTAAAAGATTTCTGTGCTTGATGTAAAATTTCTTCTCGATGTGCAATAAAAAGAATTCGGGAGAAATTTCGAGCAAAAAATCCTGCTAAATAAGTTTTACCTAATCCAGTAGCCATTACAACCAATGCACTTGAATAATCCTCTTCTAAAGTCTTTTCCAATTCATCAAGTGCATCAATTTGGGCAAAACGAGGTTGAATACTTCCATAGGAAAGAGACTCTTCTTTTACTATCTCTACCTCATCAAGCTTACCTTCTGTTGACAGCATTAACTCGATTTCTTCAAGTTCTGTCCACTTATTTACGAGGTTGGGATACTTTTGATGATATGTATCGTATTCCTTCTTATAAAAGGCTACTGACTCATGATTCACCGGAATCGTTTGATCATGATAAAACAGCCTAGAAAACTGATCTAATGCATCTTGGAAGCTATCTTTTGCTGAAGACTCACCGACTAATAAATTCCACTCAACCCCAGTAGTTAAGGCTGATCTTGATAGATTTGAAGAACCTATCACCAACATCCCTTCATTTTTATCCTGAAAAATATATGCCTTTGGATGAAACGATGTCCCACTACTTCTCCATAGTCGTACTTTAATACTTTCATGGATACTAATTAATTCCTTGAGTGCATCTGGCTGGGTTACAAACAAATAGTCTCCCGTACAAATCTTAATATCCGCACCTCTTATAGCTGCTTGGTGAAGCGTTGCTTTTAGTAGTTCTACACCGGACTTCATTACAAAGGAAGTTAAAATGTATATGGTAGATGATTTATTTATATTTTCTATTATCTCAGCTTTCAAATTGGTTGTAATTAACTTTACCTCACTCATCTTCAACCTCAATTAAGAATATCTTTTCTTGGAATCCACCTCTCTTTTCGGCTTTTTCCTTACGAATGGTCTCAACTTCATCTATTGAAGAGCCATGTGCCTCGGAAAGTGCATGAAGAATCTCAAGAACATCTGCAAGTTCCTCAAGGGTGCTCTCTTTATCTTTTGTATTCATATATTCTTCTAGTTCTTCATAAGCTTTTTTTCTTAGCTCTTCTATGTATTCCTTATCTGAAAGGATGTGGGTAGTGAATCTCTTCCCTGTTTTTTCAATGATTTCTGGAATTCGGTCACGGACTAGTTTGTTGTATACTGGCATTACATATCTCTCCTATATAGTATTCTTGTTAGGTACAAGATGAGATCTAACACTTTTATTATAACTTGATATAAATAGGGATGAACATAGAGTTAACAACAATTAAATAATATCATTTCTAGTTCAAAGTAAAAAAATGATATTATTATAATCAACGAACAGTCATTCAAGGGGGATTATTTTGAAAAAGTTAGTAAAGGTTGTAGCCGCAATCATAGAAAATGAGAAAAATGAAATATTATGCGCCTTAAGATCACCTGAGATGGCGATACCAAATATGTGGGAATTTCCTGGTGGAAAAGTAGAAAAGGATGAAGACATTTATTCTGCTTTAAAGAGAGAAATTAATGAGGAGTTAAACTGTACAATTGAAACCATTGATTTATTCCATGACAATACCCACGAATATGATACATTTATTATTAATATTCTTTGTATCACTTGTAAAGTTGTTAATGGAACCCCGGTTCCAAGTGAACATTCAAAGTTGATATGGTTAAAGAGAGAATACCTCGACTCGTTAAAGTGGGCCCCAGCAGATATACCAGCTGTAGAAAAATTAATTAGTCAGACGAAATAAATAAGAACCAGGAATCTATTCATTCCTGGTTCTTATTTAACTCTTAAACCTTTTTTACAAACTCAGTATACAATCTTGCTGGAATTTCATGTTCGAGTTTCATTTTAACCGTGATAGGTTTTTCCCCTTCATACTCAACTACATTACCTTTTCCAATATAAATATAGGGTTCTACTTTCCCGTCAATTTCTTTATACTTTCGAATAAACAAATGAAGATTGACTCCTCTTGCTTTATTAAAAATGATATTTTTCCCACGGTCGGTTCCTTGACTAGTATTATTAGGCGTTTGCCATTGAAAGTACTTTTCGTTAATGAATTTATCCTTGTAATTAATACTCTCCTTAATCCCTTCCTCTTTGTGAAGATCAATATATAAAAAGTACTCATTACCATTTGCAAGAAGACCAGAACCTCTAAATGAACTATGTGTTTTCCTGTAATTCGAAAGTAGTGCAGCATCAATCATTTGATATTGTTCATAAAGTTTAAAATGAGGTACACCATAGTATTCATTTTTATATTCCTTCTCATAACGGTAAATACCATAGTTAATAATATCAACTATATATTTTCTGTATTCACTATTAGCAAGAAGCTCTCTGAATGCTTCTGTTTTCATTAGAGTGTCATTTGAATGCTTACATAATTGTAGTTTTCCTCTTTTTTGAACACTATCATAATAATCTTGGTTAAGGCATTCAAAAGCATGACTAATACTATCTTCATCGACCTCTTTCACATGTTTTAATATTTCATGTTTTGCTTCCTGAATTGTTATAAGGTCATGTTCTGATAAGTATTTTAGAATTACAAACTCATAAATTCTTTTAAGTGGGAGCTGTCCGGATAATTCTCTTAATGCTGCCTCAAAGGCCTCATTAGTCAATAACGACCTTAAAGGATCATCTCGCTCAACCTTCGCTACAAATTGCTGATAAATTTTATCTTTATCAATAAACTTTATTGGATCTGGAGCACCATCGAATTTTAAATAGTCTAAAAGTAAATAAGGGGTACGACCTTGATTTAATTTCTTAAACTCAAAATACTCTTCTTTTAAATACTTCATTGAATTAAAGTTCTCTTTATCAATTTGCTCAAGTATTCTCTCCTGAGATATTTTATCCATTTGGATGTGAGTCGCTCCGGGTATATTTGCAAAACCGGTGGCGATAGCAACCTTTAAGCTTTCCTTATCATAATATCTGCTACCATTTAATGCGATCGCAATCAAGAATGTTTTGCTATGATTACCAATGAAATCCAGAACGGTTAAAAAGTTTTTCCCCTTATACTTACGAAGTCCACGACCCAATTGTTGAATGAATACTATCGGAGAATTAGTAGGTCGCAACATCAATACAGTATTAACCGAAGGAATATCTACCCCTTCATTAAAGATGTCAACAGAAAAAATAAACTGTAATTCGTCTTTATCATCTTCTAACTTTTGAATATGGTACGATCGGTTTTCAACTGAATCATCACCAGACAAATAGATAGAATTATATCCTCGTTTATTAAATTCTTCTGACATGTATTTTGCATGTTCTTTACTTGCGCAGAACCCTAAACATTTTCTCTTTTCACCATCATGACTATAAAAAATCATATTTTCTATGATAAAATCAACACGTTCATTTACCTTTAAACGCTTCGTAATTTCTGCTACATCGTCAATATCCACATCACTTAAATCGATTCCATCAATATCAGTAATCCCAAAATAATGAAACGGTATGATTAATTCATCATCTAAAGCCTCATGAAGACGAACCTCTATAGCAACATTATTATCAAACAAGTCAAAAACATTTAGACCATCACTTCGTTCAGGGGTTGCTGTCATGCCTAAGGTGAATTGTGGTTTAAAGTAACTAAAAACTGTCTGGTAACTTGAGCTAGTTGCATGATGTGCCTCATCAAAAATAATATAATCAAACTCTGTTGGTTCGAATTCAGTGTAATATCTAGTTAAGGTTTGAATTGTTGCAAAAAGGTAATCAGCATGTTTATCTTTTTGATTTCCTGTTAGTAAACCAAATGTCACCCCTGTGTTGGTAATTAATTTTTCAAAAGTTTCTTTCGCCTTTTTCAATATTTCTTCTCTATGAACAATAAAAAGTAGTTTCTTTGGCTGAAAATGCTTGACATCAAAAGCAGACATATACGTTTTCCCAGTTCCTGTAGCTGCTATTACTAATGCCTTATTCTCACCAAATGAACGAAGTCTCTCTAAGTTTTCCATCGCTCTCTTTTGCATACGATTAGGGACAATGTATTCAGCATGTTCATAAATTAAATATTGCTGGGTACTATGATTAATCAATTTACTTAGAAATTCTTCATATCTACTTATAAAAGCGTCATCTGCATCCGTACTACTATTCCATAGATAATTATATTCTGATAGTACATTCTCTAAGAATGAGTCATCTTTTGAGACCATTTCAACATTCCATTCAATATTACTCTTTAACGCACTTTGAGTAATATTTGAAGAGCCAATAATCACTTTATAATAACTATCATATTCAAAGATATAAGCCTTTGTATGAAAACCAATCTCTTTATCAGTAACAAATACTTTAAGGTCAATGTTGTTGAAATCCTTAATCTTTCTTAAAGATTTGGTATCGGTGAAATTTAGATACGTTGAAGTAATTATTTTACCTTTTGTTCCTTTAGCTTCCGCTTGTTTCAATGAATCAAGTAAAAGCTGCAAACCACTAAAATTAATAAAAGCCACACTAAAATAAAAGCGAGTACATTCATTAATCGATTTAACTAGTTCATTTAAAAAGTTACCTTTTTCCGAGTTAACTATTAGCTTTCTCTGTTCAATCATGATTTTTTAATACCTCAATTTATGTACTCTTTTATCTTAACATCCCACTGTTTTCCATTATAATTACATTTTTGATTCAATTGTTATTTATTCTTTACCACTTGTGATTTCACCATAAGTATAATACGTATGACCTGCAGTATTTTTCCCTTTCGGTCTAGGGGTATGAGAGAGAGGTTCTTCCTCCTTTAATAAATAAAACATATAATCTTTATCTTCCTTTTCAAATCCAAAACGTGTAGCTTTTCTTGCATGAATATATCCTAAAATTCTATCTTTAGCATCATTATCTAAATGAGTAAGATCATTTTCTATATTATTCTTTCTAGGGTCTAGGACAATTTCATGTATAACTTTGTATAACATATCCATCTTGCCACCTTTTGGGGCACGAAAAGTGATATACTCACTTTTTTCATAGTTACGTGGGTGCGGATAAGCATGCACATTATATACTTTTATATTTTGAATAGTTTCACCAGCTGGAATTGATAATACTTGTCTCATTTCTATCATCCTTTCAAAATGAAAATAGATTAAATTATAAAATCCAACTAATTTACTTTCTAAGTTGTCGGAAACAAAAAATAATCTCGTACTCATGTAGCTCTAGGTTTGTTTCTGGTACAGTCTGCATGTTTCTACTAAATAAAGTACTCTATTTCCATTATACAACAAAAGTCGTAGTTCTTTAGATATTTAGCGAATGTCATTAAACCACATTTTTTTAGTTAAAGGTGATATAAAGTTTCTAATATTGAGTAATATATTTGGAGTATCCTGAAGAATTAAAAAAGACAAATACTTAGTACTGTACTTGTCGTTCTTATTTAATTGCCCAAAAAAGTCTATACGAGAACGGTCCCACTGTTCTCTAGCAACGGAGTTTGCACCGCTACACCTAGATTTTTTAATAATTTAGCAATGGTTAACATACCCATTTCTGTATTAATCTTGGTTTCCAAGAAGTAAGTCTCCCCAGTAATGATAGATTCATAGGTATGAATGGAAGCAAACTTCTTCCTGTTTTTATGAATCGGCTGTAACGCGAATGCATAACGCTTTCCATTGTCCCCGCCACCAAGAATAAAGCCTTCTTCGACCAACTGATGAAGAGGAAGTTGTTGCTCTTCTATCCAAAGCAACGTCTTTTTCCAAAGTTCTGCAACAGTCTTTCCATAAATAATGGTTTCTTCATTCTTATGATTTATGACAATATGGAGCTCGTCCCATCTTTTATGAATGTTTCTTTGGAATGGTGTTGAGAAATTCCATAACTCCTCTACATCGTTTTCCTCGTTTAGGATCCATTTGATGGTTCTAAACACTTCCCCATAGGTTTCGTTTACGACTGTGTTCACATAGTTTCTTTCTTCACTGTCCTCTTCATTTGATATGTTCGTGATGGCTTTAAACACATCTTCAAAGCGATCATAAATGGAGCGAACGAGGATGCGTTCTTCTTCAATCGTTGCCAATTTTTCACGTTTTCCTTTATAAGGCATACGTAAAGCATCTACGTACTGCTGAATGATCGGTTTGGCGTAAATGCTTAAATCTGGGTTTTCCAGGCAAGGCATGAGAACGATGTCTACTAATTGCTGATAGTCGATTCCATTCCATTTGGAGCTGCCAAACGTTGCTTCATTGGAATCTTTGATTTGGCTTTTTGGTACTAAGCCTACCAGAAGGAACGTTTCGTCTTTGAATTTCTCTTCGAACTTTCTTAAGTATTTATGGCATTGATTCACGTCTACTCTTGCGTAAACCTTTTGCTCGACTGCAAGGATTAATCTTTTTTCCTGGCTAGGGTCTTTTTCATCGACAATATTTACCTTAAAAAAGACATCTAGCCTTCCTTTGTCGTCATTTTTTTCTGTATCATCGAGTGTTTCCTGCTCATCAATATCGAGTTTGTTAATATCCTTTTCAGCGATAACTTCCGGATGTCTGAATTGATTCACATTTAGCATGGCTAGATCCGTAATATTGTCCAAATTTTCATCTGCCGATTCGGCCACGGCCATTAAGAATCTTTGAAACGGATAGTACCCTAGCATATGTCTTTCGGTCGGGTCCAACAGCCACGTTAAGAACCGTGAATGCCAGGTTTCTAAATGGGTCGCCCCCACCACATGGAACACATTAGGACGGTCAATCAGGAATTTCAACGCTACAAATTCTTTATCCATCGTTAATTCATACAGCATTCGTTTTAGTGATTTCATCATGTTTCTCCCCATTTTTTTCAATTATATTTTTATAGTTTTAACACTCTTTGCTTTAACCGGTTCTATGGAAAAAATCACTTGTTAATGAATTAACGAAGCTCTTAAATCATTTACCCCATTTTCTAAATAAGCCTTTAAACAGGATAACATATAGACCCAACCCTCTTTTTGTCCCAGCAATTTGGCTAGCAAATCAGGGTCGTCTTCTTTAAAGCCGGATTCGGTTATTTCAATAATGGTTGTCGACTGATCCAATTCTTTTAATAATATGGTAACCGTCGTTACTTCTCCGTGCTCTTCTCCCCAAGAATAGACGATTTTCTTTCCTTCCCCGATTTCTACTACCTTAATAACCCCTTCTGCTTCATACTCATCATATCTCAAGGTAATCTTTTTTCCTTGTTCCCATCTTTCTGAACTGGAAGAGAACCAGTAGTTGCCTATTTTCACAGGGTCAACGATCGCTTCAAATATCTCATTAGCGGATGTAAGTATTTTAAATTTTGTCGTTACTTGTGTATTCAATTCGTAATCAACTCTCTTTCGCATTTATCTTTATCGCATAATCAAAATGAATCCTCACTCGCCTCTACTGCTTGCCGAGCCATATATTCCTCACGAATCTGCGATAGAGACTTTCCACTTTCTTTATGGATGGCAAAAACATACGTTTGAACACTGGACCATCCGTAAATCTCCTTCAACCATGCTTGCATCGATTTTTCCTCTTCATTCACCCTAATGTTCCCATTAGCCATAAGCACCCCTTCATTCCCCTGATCCTTGGCTAAAATAATGTCTCCTTCTTTTACCACTCCCCACTCAAGCATGGCATCTATCTTCGGTAGAGTCCTTCGTGTACCGCCTTTGCTCCTTTTTATAGAAACAGCTAATGATTTGTCCATGAGGTTCACATAATAGTCTTCATAATTTGTAACCGGTAACAGCTTCTCTTTCAGCAAATAAATTTCATGATTAACCTTATATGGGGTCAGTTTATAACAGCTCATATCCACTTGATTACTATTTAACCAAGAGACAGCAGAAAGTGTTTGTTCATCAAAGTCTGAAGCCACTAATATGATCTTTTGCTTTTGATTAAAACTCTTCTCCACCTCGTTGACTCTTAAAAACTCATTTAATTTTCGGATACCTAACTCAAAGGAAGTTAACTCACCGAGTTCGAATTCACTTCGATATTTTTCTATGTAGGGTGCGTAGACTTTTTTTACCAGATCATCTGGACTTTCAATGGTCGCATAACTTGCTGCATAGCGGATAGCCTGGAATTCGAAAGCCTCTTTCCGACCTTCAATATCTTTACGGTCCCGCTTGATCTCTATTAACACGATATTTCCGTTATTATCAATGGCCGTTAAGTCACTTCTGCCGTTCTTTTCATTCTTCACTTGTTGGCCCACAATCAGCATGGATTCTTCCTCATCACAGATCATATCGATACTATTTCTTAGTATTTCTTCGAGATCACTTTCCTGCATCCCTAACTCAGTAAAAGTGACTGCCTCTAATTTCTCTGCTTTTTTCTTACCTGTTAGAACGTACACGTTTTCTCCCTACCAACATAATCAATTTTTTACTATAGTATCTAGGATACCATAATGAATATGGTTTATACTGGAAAATAAGAGGGACGTTCACCTGCTCTCTTTCTTACGGAGTAAATAAGATTAGTGAAAGCAGGTTGGTGACCATTTTACTATTATCAAAAGCCCCCAAATCGGTGATTCATAATCACTAAGTTTCTTCATCCTGCAATGAATCTGGGTAAATCACTTCTTCCATAACCTCGTCTGTTGTTTTGTCCTTTACGATGATTTTCACTCGATAATCCTCCTCACCCGCTCCATTAAAGAGCTGGTAATACATCCCGGATAATCCAAGCCCAAATATAGCAAAGCTATCCATGCTGTTTTCATAGGTTGCTTGATCTACCACCATCGTAAACTCTGAAAAGGCCTTATTGTAAGTAATCTCTTGAATCGAAACAAAGTCTTCATTGTTTTTCATGTCCTCAATGGACTCGATGATTCCTGTTTCTAACTCCTTCATCATTTCTTTGTGTTTCGATTTGGACATTTTATACGTAACGGAACCGTCTTCGTTCTTTGTTGCCTTAACGCCTTCTTTTTCTACTTCAGCAATTGAAGCATCCACATCTTCTCCTTCAAACATCGAAGCGGGCAGATTGACTTCTACGTTGAGCAATCCTTTATCTACTTCCACCGACTCATTAGATTGCTCTTGATCCTTTGCCTCCGTGTTGTCTTTGTCAACTGCATTCGATGTGTCCGATGAAGAACACCCCGATAAAAGAGTAAAAATATGAACCGTCAGCATTAGCAATAATTTTTTCATTTTTCTTCCCCCTATTAAAATTCTATTAGATTACCAAGTCCAACCATATGCCTTCACATCAATGGTTTTGACTTTGCCAGCAATTTCCCTCGGTACTTCTGGATAGTTTAATTCGAATCCCGCTTCGCTTCCTGGATTGACACCCACATCTACACTACCATTTAACACACCGAGTAACGTTCCACTTTCATCGAATAACGCCGCAGAGATTCGAATGTCATCTTGTAATTCACTTGTCGTGTTTTTCACTACTCCCGTAACGGTATACGGAGTGGAATAGTCATCTGTGGAAGGAATCCCTTTCGTCCCTGAAACTTCTAGTAAATTAGGACTCTCTTCTGTTGGATCAAAAGAGTAATTATAAGAGGTTTCTCCATAAAGAGCCGGGTCTGTCGTTCCTTCGAGAATGGTTGTTTCGGAAATATAGGCTTGTTCACCTGGAGCCACCACACTTGGGACAGAATAGATCATTGGGCTAGTACCTAGAATGCCTCCCTCTTGATCTTTAAAGTTCATTTGCGTTTCTCCAATCGTGATCGGCACATCGCCCGTATTTTCAAAGATCGCAGAGGAATGCACCCAAACGGTATCAATGGAATCCTTCCATGTTGCCCCAGTGGATTGGACAATTTCAAGCTTTGGCTCCTCTTGAACTTCTTCTGTTTCAGGCTGTTTAGATGTTGTTTGTTCATTGGTACCTTCTGAAGAATTGGTATCTCCCGCTATCTCCTCACTACCACATGCTGTTAGAAAAGTGATTAGGACAACTACTAGATATACACTCAACCATTTTTTCATCATAACCCACCTCAAATTTTATTTTTTATTCCCAGTAATGCTTGCAACGGAACAGGTTTCAACTCACGAGGTAGAGATTACTGCCCTTTAAGCAAGTACTCAATCTCTTCAGCTGCTTTCATATCAAACCATTTCATCGGTGCTAGCAACGTGAAGGCTTGCTGATTCTCGATTTCCCTAGCGACCGTTCGAACATCTTTCAACATCCTCAAATCGTCAATATAATGTTCCATCGTTAAAATCGCGAGTTCCTGATTTTTTCGATCGGAGTAAAACAACTCCAAAAATACTCCAATGGCACTTCTAATCTGCTGTTGGTTCATACGCTCTCTCCTCTTCTTATTTCCTATATTCGTAGTATAAAAGAAAGGGTGGTCCGTTTTTGGACACCCTTTGTATGGTTCTTACTTTTATTTCTCATGGTTTAAACAAAATATAAAATAAACAATAATTACTTATTGTAAAACGATAAATAATATATTAGAATCAATATATAAATTATTAGTGAGGTGTTTTTAATGAAACGAGGATCCACATTATTTTTACGAATGACGCTTGTTCTTATTTCAATTCCCGTTCTAGCATTAGGTATCTTTGGGTTAACTTGGTTACCCCAGCATCCCTTCAATCCAAGTTATGACCATATCTTGAATCCCATTGTTATAGGAATGTATGTATCTGTAATCCCATTTTTCGGAGCGTTGTATCAGGCGTTTAAGCTTTTGAACTATATTGACAAAAACGAAGCTTTCTCTGAGTTGTCTGTGAAAGCTCTTCAGAAGATCAAATTCTGTGCCCTGACCTTCAGTGGGTTCTATGTGGTCGTTCTGCCATTTGTATTTATGGTAGCCGAACTAGACGATGCACCAGGTCTTGTTATCGTCGGAATGGTTCCTGTTTTTGCTTCACTGGTCATCGCGGTCTTTGCTGCGGTTCTCCAACGACTATTAAAAGAAGCAATTGATATCAAATCAGAAAATGACTTAACGGTCTGAGGTGAAAACAATGGCGATTATAATCAATATTGATGTGATGTTGGCGAAACGGAAAATGAGCGTAACGGAGCTTTCGGAGAGGGTTGGAATCACGATGGCGAACCTTTCGATCTTGAAAAATGGAAAGGCAAAGGCGATTCGATTATCCACTTTAGAGGCGATTTGTAAGGCTTTGGATTGTCAGCCAGGAGATATTTTGGAATATAGAAGTGATGAGGAGACACAGGAGTAAATCCAATTTTTCACTTATAAAAAATAAAAAAGGATGGAATGAGCAGCCCTTTGATGCTCTATCTATCCTTTTTTGTACCTGCTACTTAACAGAGCATGTCTCTCCTTTTTCATCAAACGCCTGCTTAAAATCAAAGGCAAAAGGAGTGGAGCCATTCTCGATAAAATAGTTATACCTCTTGAACGCCTCCTCCCATGAGACCTCCTTCAACTCCTCT
>NZ_JAKFCQ010000062.1:0-9162 GCF_036676585.1 Robertmurraya sp. | reverse complement strand
TTAAAGCGTTCTGACATACCCTCAATGGTTTGTACCAACAGCTTGCTTCTGTCCTTAATCGTTTCCCCGATATAATAAGGTAATCCACAGTTTGCAAATGAAATATGCTCACCACGTTCGAATAGAACGATTTCTACATCCTCACTTATTCTTCTTAATCTTGCTGCTGCTGTTGCTCCCCCAGCTACTCCGCCTACGATAACAACTTTCTGTGTCATATCTATTCCTCCAATAAATAGTTTTTTATATGAACAACTAACTTTATTACTAAGTTTAAGGTAATTAACAATACCTATATGGGTATTATAGAATAAACAAAAACAAAGTAAACCCCTTTGGGTATAAGTTCATTTTTTCTTCACAATTACTTTCTTTCGTCATCGTACCTCCCCTTTAGGCACCTATTCGATATTTGAGCATATGATAAGGTTGATAAATTACCCTGGGGGGGTGGATGCTAATATGCAGTATTTCTATAATAATTATCCCTTTTACCATGCTAATCTTCGAAATACTTTTGACGTCAATTTAATAAACGATATTCAAAAAGCAATCAATGGGGAATATGGAGCCATAAAATGTTACGAACAATTAGCTAGATTGGCAAAAACTCAGGTTGAAAAAGATCAGATTCTTGAAATACGTCAGGATGAGATACGCCATTTTGAGGAGTTCAGTAGAATTTACAAAGAGTTAACGGGCAGACAACCGGTTGCTGAAAGCATTGAAAAGTGTCCTGATCAGTATATAGAGGGAGTAGAGTCTGCTTTTAGAGATGAACAAGAAACGGTAGACTTTTACCTAGACATTGCTGATAAGTCACAAAATCCTGTGATTAAAGAGACTTTTCGCCGTGCTGCCGCTGATGAGCAAAACCACGCGGTATGGTTTTTATACTTATTATTCAATAAACAAATATTGAAAACCGCTAGTCGCCAGCCTACTAATTACGGAGCTAAAGGTGCATTAAATGATACCAGTTTAACCATACCCCAAATGTTAACCTATGCACTTCAAGATGAACACTTAGCTCAATCTAGGTATAAAAATGTTCTCCAAACTTTTGGAGACATACGTACATTTGCGCAAATCAAAGAAGCAGAATTAAGACATATCTATGCCCTTTTACCTCTTTTCGAAAAATACCAAGTACCAGTTCCAGAGGATATATCACAATCATTCGTGAAAACGCCCGGAAGTGTAAAGTCTGCTTTTGCCGCTAGTGTAGAAGGAGAAGTTGACAATATAGCTATGTATGAAAAATTCCTAGCATATGAAATTCCTAATGATATTAGAGTGGTGTTTACTCAATTACGCAATGCATCTAGAAATCATCTTGCAGCGTTTGAGAGAGGGCTTGAAAGAAATTATTAATGTCGATGGTAGTTGTTTAAGAGTAAATATACTTCGTTACAAAAAAATGTCTACCACCTAGAATTCCCAGTGGTAGACATTTTTAAATAGTAATTACTCAACCGTTACTGATTTTGCAAGGTTTCTTGGCTTATCTACGTCACACTCACGATGTAGTGCTGCATAGTAAGCGATCAGCTGGGTTGGAATAACAGAGACTAAAGGTGTTAAAATTTCGTGTACTTCTGGAATAACAAATCGATCTTCTTCCATTTCTAAGCCTTTCATAGAAATGATACATGGGTTTGCTCCACGAGCCACTACCTCTTTCACATTTCCGCGAATGCTTAGGTTTACACTTTCTTGAGTTGCTAGAGCTATGATTGGTGTACCATCTTCGATTAAAGCAATGGTTCCATGCTTTAATTCTCCACCTGCAAAGCCCTCCGCTTGAATATAAGAGATTTCCTTCAGCTTTAGTGAAGCTTCAAGAACTACGTAGAAGTCGATTCCACGACCAATAAAGAATGCATTTCTAGTGGTTGATAAATACTCTCGTGCAATAGCTTCAAACTCATCTTTAGAATCACAAAGTACTTCGATCGCATTCGCTACAATTCCTAGCTCATGAATTAAATCAAAGTTCACTTCAAGGCCTCGTTTTTTCGCAATTACTTCTGACAAGATAGACAGAACAGCAATTTGTGCCGTATATGCTTTCGTAGATGCAACCGCAATTTCAGGACCAGCATGAAGTAACAGTGTATAGTCCGCTTCACGTGACAATGTTGAACCTGGTACATTCGTTACCGTTAACGTCTTATATCCAAGCTTTTTCACATGAACTAGTACCTGACGGCTATCTGCAGTCTCACCACTTTGAGAAATAAAGATAAATAGTGGATTTGCTGATAATAATGGTGTGTTATAAGCAAACTCACTTGCAATATGAACCTCAACTGGAATTTGAGCTATTTTTTCAATTAACTGCTTCCCAACAAGCCCAGCGTGATAAGAAGTTCCTGCAGCAATGATATACACTCGATCGGATTGATCCACTGCATCCACAATGTCCTGGTCAATCACAAGCTGACCTGACTCATTTTGGTACTGTTGAATGATTTTACGAATGACAGCTGGCTGCTCATCAATTTCCTTCAACATGTAGTGAGGATATGTGCCTTTTTCAATATCACTTGCATCAAGCTCAGCAGTATAAGGTGCACGAGTAATGGTTTCCCCTTCAAGATTTTGAATTGTTACTTCATCTTTCGTAACAATTACAACTTCTTTATCCATTAGTTCTACATATTGGTTAGTAACTTGAAGCATCGCCATTGCATCACTAGCCACTACATTGAACCCGTCTCCCAGACCAACTAGAAGAGGACTCTTGTTTTTCGCAACAAAAATCGTCTCATTGTTTTGAGAGTCAAGCAATGCAAGAGCATATGAACCCTTCAAAAGTTTCAGTGTTTTACGAAATGCAGCTTCTACTTCAAGACCTTCACTCACGAATAAATCAATTAATTGAACAATAACTTCTGTATCTGTGTCACTCTCAAAGTGAACATTTTGTAGATACTCTTTCTTTAACAAGTCATAGTTCTCAATAACTCCATTATGAACAAGTGTTAAACGAGTCGTAGAACTTTGATGTGGATGAGCATTCACTTTGCTTGGAACCCCGTGTGTTGCCCAGCGAGTATGGCCGATCCCTGTATTTGCCATTACACCTAAGTCGACAATTTCACGTAAGTCGGCAATACGACCCTTTTCCTTAAACACGTGAACGCCTTGATCATTCATTACTGCAATACCAGCAGAATCATAACCTCTATATTCAAGCTTTTCTAGCCCTTTTAATAATATTTCCTTTGAGTCATTATTTCCGATATATCCAACGATTCCACACATAAGTGTAATTCCTCCTAATATACGGAGGCAAGTTGCTAACGAGGGCAGACTTGCCCCCTAGTCTCTGTGATATTTATTGTTAGCATTTATTGATTTAAGCATTCTTTTTCCCTTTGTCCATCGGGTTACCCCAATGATTTTTAGAAAAAGCATACGATTGTGCTTAACAATCGGGAGGCATCCGCCGAAAAATCGATAAACCTCCTCCTCGTCAACTAGCCGCTCTTCGTCCATCAGCTAGTTCAGGCGCTTTAAGTTTCCTTGTTTATTAACCTCTATCCTCCCTCTGCATTCTTTACAAAATCAGGATAATCATACAATATGGATAGGCCTTCGTCAACAAAAAACTATGTGACATAAGGTATCCCATATATAAAAAATATGCATGAGGGGTTGTAAACGTTCCCCTCATGCATATTAATAGGTGACATTATAGTCCCATTTCATCCTGAACAACTGCTGCAATACGGCTTACGTAAGACTCACAAAGCTCCTCTGTTGGTGCTTCTGCCATTACCCGGACAAGTGGCTCTGTACCTGAAGGTCGAACAAGGATACGTCCGTTCCCGTTCATTTCTGCCTCTACCTCTGAAATAATAGAACTTACCTTGTCATTGTCTGTAACATGGTACTTATCAGTGACACGGATGTTTACCAGCTTTTGAGGGAATTTTTGCATTTCTCCTGCAAGCTCCGAAAGTGGTTTCTTCGTGATTTTCATGATATTTGCTAGCTGCAGGCCTGTAAGCAATCCATCACCGGTCGTATTGTAGTCAAGGAAAATGATATGCCCTGACTGTTCTCCACCTAGGTTATAGCCTGTCTTTTTCATTTCTTCAACAACATAACGGTCACCTACTGCTGTTTGAACACTTTCAACTCCGTGACCTTCCAAGCCTTTATAAAATCCAAGATTACTCATTACAGTCGAAACAACTGTATTGTGCTTAAGTCTTCCTTGCTCCTTCATGAACTTAGCACAAATATACATAATCTGATCTCCGTCAACGATGTCTCCATTTTCATCAATCGCAATTAGTCTATCTCCATCACCATCGAAAGAGAGACCCACATCCGCTCCTTTTTCTTTAACAAAAGCTGAAAGTGCCTCTGGATGTGTGGAACCAACACCGTCATTAATGTTTAGTCCATTTGGAGATGCTCCCATTGTTGAAAGATCTGCATCTAGATCAGCAAATAAATGTGTAGCAAGTGAAGAAGTAGCACCGTGAGCACAATCAAGAGCAATATGTATTCCCGTAAAATCTTCATCAACCGTTTGTTTTAAGTATTGTAGATATTTTTGTCCACCTTCAAAATAATCATTAACTTGTCCTAAGTCCGAACCTACTGGTCTAGGCAATTCATCTTTTTCTAGATCCATTAATCCTTCAATCTCAAGTTCTTGTTCATCAGAAAGCTTAAAGCCATCCGGTCCAAAAAACTTAATTCCGTTATCAGCTACCGGGTTATGAGATGCTGAAATCATAACTCCAGCTTGTGCTCCAAGTGCTTTCGTTAAGTAAGCCACTCCAGGTGTCGAAATCACTCCTAAGCGCATTACCTCTGCACCGATAGATAAAAGACCTGCAACAAGTGCACCTTCAAGCATATGTCCTGAAACACGTGTATCACGTCCAATGATCACCTTTGGACGTTCTTTATCTTTTGTTAAAACATAGCCACCAAAACGTCCTAGTTTAAATGCTAATTCTGGAGTTAACTCACTGTTTGCTACTCCTCGCACCCCATCAGTACCGAAATATTTACCCATTAAAAGATCTCTCCTTAATAATTGTTGTGCATCTATGCTTCTCGTTTTGTAATCGATATTTTTGCTGTCTGTTGGTTGATCGTCCAATTTATATTTGTTGGACCAGTGACGTTCAAGTCGACACTATGTTCTCCTTCACCTAGACCGGCTAAATTAAGGATGACGCTAAAGTCGCTTTCTTTTAAAGAACCTATTATACTGCTTTCTCCTGTTGCAGTAATTGAAACCGTCCCATCAAGAGGTTCATTGTATGACATATTTAAGTCAGCAGCCAGCCCATTTGCTTTAATCGGAATATTAGAAAAGGTAATCTCCTCTTCCCGACTAACCTTAATGGTGACATCAACCATCTCTGGATCCACTTTAACAATGCCTTCAGATATAATGACGGGCAGCGTTAAAGTCGTATCATCATTTATCGAACTAACATCTACCTCCACACGAACTGATTCTGTCTTGTCCAATATATCCGCTTGAGCAAGTATTGTTGCTTGGGATTGAGCTAAATTAATCGAGTCAATCGTTACCCCACTGGGGGGGGTTCCCTTTTCAACAATTTTTATTGGAACTTCTTTACTAGACGCCTTTACAGGTATGGTCACTTCCACTGTATCTGATTCAAGAATGACATCAAGTTTATTAAGGTCTTGATCCAAGACTAAAATTTTTGCTTCCTTTGTTACTGTATCTTCAATTTTGCCTTCTAAATCGATCGTTGCTTTTACATATGTGATTTTTTCGATTACATCTTTTGCACCAGTAATTTTAACTTTGTTAGGCTTAACAACCGCCTGCTCAGCGGTATAACCATCTGCAACAAGACTTGAATTATATTCGGGCTCCACCTTAAATTCCTGTGTTACCTTCTCTTGTATAGATACATTAGCATAATCCGGTTCAATTTCCACCGTTAGTCTGTCGGACACATCTCTAATTTCAATTGGTACACGTTGAGTACCGATCTCTGCTTCTGATAAATCTACATACACTTCATATGATCGAGAGGTCTTTGCTTGCTGCAAGAGATTTTTAGGCCCACTTAACTTGATTGTTACAGTACTTGGAACCCCACTTACAACAAGGTTTTCCGTATCATAATAACTTTTCACAGGAACGTCTGTGATTGTTTCCGTTTCTTGATCCTGTGGCACATTAATCGATAAATCTTCTCCGTCATACACGTATATAAAAAGCAAAAAAGCTAATAGCAATGCAACAACCCTAATAAACCATCGATTATCAATTAGTTTATCAATTAAATTATCCATTCTTTTTTCCCCTCCAATTCCATCGAGGTGTGGAGGCTTGCTTCGGCTTCATTGGAATAATAAATTCATTAGCTAACATTTGCTTAAATTGTTCAAGCTTCAAGTCACGGTGAAGTTCTCCATTTTTGGTAAGTGAGATTGCCCCTGTTTCTTCAGACACAATAACCGTTACACTATCCGTCACTTCACTAATTCCTAGAGCCGCTCTGTGCCTTGTTCCTAATTCTTTAGAAATAAAGGGACTCTCAGATAATGGAAGATAACAGGCAGCAGCGGCAATCATATTCTTTTGAATGATAACAGCACCATCATGAAGCGGAGTATTCGGTATAAATATATTAATTAATAACTCTGAGGAGATTTTCGCTTGTAAGCCAATCCCAGTCTCTATGTAATCTCCCATACCCGTTTCTCTTTCAATTGACATTAACGCACCGATACGACGCTTTGCCATATAATCGGTTGCCTTCGTAATCGCTTCTACCATTTTTTCCTGTTCTTCCTCTTCCTGTACCCCTGTTCGAGAGAAGAAACGTCCTCGGCCTAGCTGTTCAAGTGCTCTTCTAAGCTCTGGTTGAAAGATAATAATAATTCCAAGAACTCCCCAAAGCAATATTTGTTCCATCATCCAATTCAGTGTTTTTAAGCTAAACCAATCACTAATCACTGTAACCATTAATATAACAAATATCCCTTTAAGCAGTTGGACCGCCTTAGTACCTTTTATAACCATGATCAGCTTATAGATCACGTACCAAACTAGGAGAATGTCAATGGTAATGGATAAGTATTTCAAAACATCGAAATCCGCAATCGACATTGTACTTCCTCCAAATATATATTTAAAAGCATTTAGCTAAAAGTTTTGTTTAACTTTCTCATTATAACATAAAAATGAAATGACAAAAATTTTGCTCTTATTATAAGATAAGCGCAAGCGCCTTGGTAAGCTCCGACAGGCATAAGACGAAGACTGAAAGAGGTCCTGACCTCTGTAGGGCTTTGGCTTATGACCCCGAGGAGCTAAGCGCTGGAGCTAGACACTGTTCAAAGTTCAAATAAAACATATACCTCTTATAATATACGAAAAAATTAGTCACTCTTATATGAGCGACTAATTAATTAATCCTTATCTCGAAAAACGCTAACAAGCTCTTTGCTTGTCTTTTTTACATGATACCAAATCCATTCAAACACTTCATTTACTTCTTTAATCTCACCAGTAACATGGCCCGCAGAGGCTAGGTAGTTTTCTCCGTTAATGACGGTTACATCGCCTTCAACCTTTCCCTCAATTTGAAGGTCACCGTTTCTAACAGTTAGATCCCCTTTAATTACTTCACCCTCAGGAACAATAACGGTATTATTATGAACTACTAAATTTGGTTGCTTTGTTACTGAAAACTCATGATCTTTGTTCCAAGTTGAAAATAAACTGCCTGTCATTAATATGATAAAAAGCGAGGCAGCGGTCAACAAAGGATGATGTCGGAACCATCGGTTTACACTTACCCTTCTTTTTTCTTTAGGAAGTCGAGCCATTACATTTTCAGTAAAATTACTTGGTGCCTGTATATGAGAAGTGCTCTGCACTAAGGCAATTGCCTTCTCTAATTCATGAAAATAACTTTGACATTTTGGGCAGGTCTGTAAATGCTTTTTTAGTAACTGTTCATCATGCTCATCAATTTCCTCATCTAGATATTCATGCATATACAAGACAATGTTATCTGGACACTTCACTGATTTTCACCTCTCATTAAACATTTCTTAATTGGTGTCGTAATGCTTCCCTACCCCTATGTATCCTTGTTTTTACTGTGCCTAGTGGGATATCAAGAATCTCACTAATCTCATTTAATGAAAGTTCTTCAATATATTTTAAGACAATCACAGATCTATATTTTTCTGGCAGCTTAGTAATTTCTCGTTGAATGGTCTCTTGTAATTCAAGACTCTCTATTTCATCCTCAGGAAGAATCGTATCTGATGCAATTTGAGAATACATGGTCAGTCCATCTGTACCAGATACTTCTGCATCAAGGTAATAGTCTGGCTTTTTCTTTCGAATCCGATCAATACATAGATTTGTTGCAATTCTATATAACCATGTTGAAAACTTTAAATCAATATTAAAGCTTGATATGTTAACATATGCTCTAATGAATGCCTCTTGTGCCATATCCTCTGCTTCATGACGATTTCCGAGAATTCGGTAACAAAGTTGAAAAACTTTATCCTTATATATCTCAACGATTTCCCCGTATGCACTTTGGTCCCCTTTTAACACTTGCTTGATTCGTTTTTTAATCAGTGCTTCCATTCCTATACCTCCGCTCTAATGCGGCTACTCGATAATACGTATCGATACCGGAAAAGGTTTCATTTCTTACAAAAAAATTTTCTCCACTACATATTTTAACAAATATTTACTGTAAATTGTTTAAAATTTTTGGCTCTGGGTATAAATGTAGAAATTAGGGAGGTTATTATATCATTACGTATAGGAGTGAATCATATGGATAAGCAATCTTTGCTAAAAGACATTGAAGCTCATCGAAGAAAAATGGTGAGCCAAGCATCTCACTCTTCATTAAGCAATGAAAAGGTAATCAAACTTAGTAAAAAATTGGACAATCTATTAAATAAATACGATCGTTTAATGAAAAATAGCAGCAACTCATTATGAGAGTTACTGCTATTATTTTATAATAATTTTTCGCCAAATAAAGAACCCATTAATGCAACTGCAACTGATGCTGTTTTATTTTTATCATCTAAAATTGGATTAACTTCCACAAATTCAGCAGATGTAATAAGTTTAGATTCTGCAAGCATCTCCATGGCAAG
>NZ_JAKFCQ010000061.1:0-24734 GCF_036676585.1 Robertmurraya sp. | reverse complement strand
TTCTCAGATTTTATTTGCGATTCTCAAAATTTATTTGCGATTCTCAGATTTTATTTGCGATTCTCAGATTTTATTTGCGATTCTCAAAATTTATTTGCGATTCTCAGATTTTATTTGCGATTCCCAAAATTCACTTGCGATTCTCAGATTTTATTTGCGATTCCTTCTCAGGATCACGATTCGCCCACCTCTAGATTTCCGTCAACCATATCTGTCACTATATCGCCTTATTTCTTGTAAATATAGGAAAAGATTACATATTTATTTTTAATTAGAAAAGAATAACTTGGTGAGTATATTGAAAGGGAGAATTTTATGGATGATTTACTAATTGCGCGCTCGTTATTCGGAACAACTATGGGTTTTCATATTATTTTTGCAACCATCGGGGTAGGCCTGCCTTTTATGATGCTTACTGCTGAACTCATGTACCAAAAAACAAAAGACCAAGAGTACGTAGTTATGGCTAAGCGCTGGACAAAAGCCTTTGCCGTACTTCTTGGTGTTGGGATCCCAACAGGTACAATCGCTGGAGTTCAACTCTCTCTATTATGGCCAGGCTTTATGGAAGTCATCGGTGTCGTCATGGCCCTTCCCTTCCAAATTGAAATATATGCATTCTTTATTGAAGCTCTATTTATGTCCATTTATGTATATGCCGCTGAGCGTATTCCTCCTTGGGCTCGAATCACAAGCCTCGTACTTGTTGCGATTGGTGCTTTAGCATCTGCCGTTCTCATAACGAATGTCCACGCCTGGGAAGGAACACCCACTGGATTTAGAATCCAAAACGGTGTTATAACCGATGTTGATCCATGGGCAGCATTTTTTAACCCGAGCTTTATTGTCACAGCTGGACATGTTGCCTTATCTGCCTATACAACGGGTGCATTTGTTATTGCGTCCGTATCAGCCTATAAACTATGGCGAACTGAATTTAATACACGCATCTACCATTTTCACAAAAAAGCATTAACACTTAGTCTCATTGTTGGAGGAATATTTTCTCTATTAACCGCTATAAACGGACATGAATCCGCTCAATATTTGCATGAATATCAACCTGAAAAGCTTGCTGCAGCAGAAGGTTTATTTGAAACCCAATCTCATGCCCCTCTCGTCATCGGAGGATTTACTGACCGTGCAACTGAAGAGGTTAAGTACGCTATTCACATTCCTTGGGCACTTAGCTTTTTAGCAGGAAATAGCTTTGATACCGTTGTTAAGGGACTTAAAGAATGGCCAGAAGAAGAATGGCCTCCGCTTTTTGTTCACACCCTTTTCAATGGAATGGTAGGCATTGGATCTTTATTAATCCTATTACCTCTACTCGCTTTGCTCTGGATGAAATTTTTAAAAAAAGACAAATATCCTCTTTGGATTCTTTCGACCTTTATTGCCTCTGGTCCTTTAGCAGTACTTGCGATTGAGTTTGGATGGATTTTTGCTTGTACAGGAAGACAACCTTGGACGATTTATCGCGTGCTGTCAACGGCAGATTCGGCGACAACAGCGACAAACTTAGGAGTATTGTTTCTAGCATTTGCAGCTGTATACGTCATTCTAGGAGTTTCAGTGGTATTTGTCCTTCTATATTATTTTAGAAAGAACACCGTTGCTGATGATTTACATCGAGCCGAACAAAAAGGTGTACCACTATATGGATCCAATACGTAACGAGGCACCATTTTAAATGGAGGAGTGAAAATAGATGACTGATGCATTACTAGCCATTACTGTGTTATGGGGATTTGTTTTCATCTATGCTGTTATGGCAACCATGGATTTTGGTGCTGGATTTTGGTCTATGCTTTACTTCAATAGAACGCAGACAAAGGCTACTAACATTGCTAACCGATATCTGTCCCCCACATGGGAAGTAACCAACACATTTATTGTGGCTCTTGTTGTTGCTGTGTATAGTTTATTTCCATCCGCAGCGTATACGCTTGGGACCGTATTACTTATTCCAGGCAGTATGATATTGCTTTTGCTCGCCTTACGAAGTGCGTTTCTCGTTTTCTCAAATATTGCATCTGAATATCGAAAACCACTAACATATATCTCTGGAATTACCGGTATTCTCATTCCTGGATTACTCATCAGCGTACTTCCGATTACACATGGGAACTATATAGATTTTTCAGATGGCCGTCAAACACTTGATCTTATAAAGCTTTTTACCAGTGCAAATGAATACGCGTTTATCGGATTCGCAATAAGTTCCACTTTGTTTTTATCATCCTTATTGCTTGCGGACTATTCAAAAACAGCTGAAGAATATGAGGCCTATGCTGTATATCGAAGAGATGCGATTCTTCTAGGGCCTATCTCTCTGGCAATGGCCGTTCTCATTATGTTCACGCTCCGAACAGAAGCACCTTGGCTTTACGAAAAAATGATGGATAATCTGGCGTTTTTAATCGCATCGGTTGTGTTTTTTGTCATTGGAGGGCTTGGTTTGTTTTTACCTTCTGTCACTGGGGGACCAAAGGGAATGCCTCGCCTTACTGTCATTGCAATTACTATTCAATACTTACTTGCTAGTCTTGTTTACGGACAAGCACACTTGCCTTACATTGTTTACCCAGAGGTAACCATTCAGAACGCCTTTACAGATCCGAATTCGTTCCGTGCTATTTTTGCAACCTACATTGCAGGTTTTGCCATTCTTTTCCCAGGTTTCTTCTATTTTTGGACTTTATTTATGAATGACAAAAGATATTTACAGCAAAAACCACCAGAAGAAACGAAGTCATAAGAAAAGCGCAAGCGCCTTGGTAAGCTCCGACAGACATAAGACGGAGACCGCAAGAGGTCCTGACCTCTGTAGGGCTTTGGCTTATGACCCCGAGGAGCTAGACACTGTTCAAAGTACAAACATATCTTTCTTATCTTTTTTAAAAAAATCGTGCCCGATAGTTGGTGTGAGACCAAATGAGGGCACGATTTTTTCTAATCATTATTTCGTAAAACTTTCCTCAAAAATCGTTACGTCTTTCAACCTTTTACGATTCATCTCAAAACCAATTCCAGGACCACTTGGAACATCAATCATTCCATTACGGACAATCACTTCAGGAGTTGTAATGTCCTCATCCCAGTATCGGCTGCTTGCCGAAATATCTCCGGCAATCGTGAAATTAGGGAGAGAAGCAATAGCGATGTTGTGTGCTCTAGAGATACCAAATTCCAGCATTCCCCCACACCAGACGGGTACTCCTTTTTCCAAACAATAATCATGAATTTCCTTTACCGTTTGAATGCCGCCTACTCTGCCAGCTTTTATATTAATAACCCGGCAGCTCCCTATCTCAATTGCTTTCTTTGCATCGTCAAAAGTTACAATACTTTCATCTAAACAAATCGGTGTTTGGAGCACTGACTGTAGCTTCGCATGCTCGACAATATCATCGTACCCTAATGGTTGTTCGATCATTAGCAATCCAAACTCATCAAGTGCCTTTAATCGATTGATATCCTTTAATGTATAGGCAGAATTTGCATCGGCCATTAATTGAACACGGGGAAAATGAGTTCTGATTGATTGGATATAATCGTAATCATTTTGTGGAGAAATTTTTACCTTCACACGCTTGTAGCCGTTCTCAAGATTTCTTTCGATTTGCAAAAGCGTCTCTTTCATCGATTTGGCCCCAACCACTACTCCTGATGGAATTCTATCTTGAGTTCCTCCAAGCAGGCTTGATAATGACTGATTTCTTTCCTTTGCATATAGATCCCAAATAGCCATCTCAAGACCTGCTTTGGCCATAAAATTTCTCCGGAGTTTGTTAAAAATCGGAGTGACCTCACTCGGATGCTTAATGCGATTATGGAAGAGCAATGGGATAAAAAATTCTTTTAACATATGTAAGGAGGTTTGAACGGTCTCTTCCGTATACCATGGAGAGGAAAAGGCAACTACCTCCCCAAACCCAGACACTCCCTCCCGATTGATTACCTCTATTACAATCCCTTCCCGTTCATGCACCGTACCTAAATGAGTGGTAAACGGAGTCTTTAATTTCATTGAGATAACTGATAGCTTAATTCTCTCAATTCTCATTTGCGCCTCCGCCTTTTACCCATTCCTTCAAACTTCTTCTTAGAAGCTTATTAGACGCATTTCTTGGTAGCAGGTCAACGAACATGACCCTTTTAGGAACCTTGTATTTCGCTAACTTGGATGAAGAATATTGTATGATTTCTTGCTCTGTTATAGATGTATTCCTAACAACAACAAAGGCTACCGGTACTTGTCCCCATTCCTGATCTTCTACACCGATAACCCCCGCCTCTTGAATAGCAGGATGCCCTTGTAAAACTCCTTCGATTTCCGCAGGATAAATGTTTTCTCCACCTGAGATAATCAAGTCTGAACGGCGATCTTGGACGTATAAGAAACCTTCTTCATCGAGAAATCCTATATCCCCAGTTGCAAACCATCCATCCTTTAGGTGCGAACCCTCTTTATTCAAATACCCTTTCGTGACATTCGGACCTTTTACAAAGATTTCTCCAGATTCTAACGGTTGCTGTTCCAAACCATCAGAATCAACAATTTTTAACTGTGATGGAAAAAGTGCCTTTCCTGTCGAACCTAATTTGCTCAAGCTATATTCAGGTGCTAAAGTTACAAATTGAGAGGCCGTTTCGGTCATTCCATACGTTTGATAAACAGGAACTTGTAGCTCCACACATCTTTCTAATAATGAAAGTGAAGCTGGTCCTCCTCCTAAAAGCATACAGCGAAAATGACTCGGTAACTGGCTATCCAAGTGATCTAGTAATCGTGAAAGCATCGTACTTACCACAGACATCGTTGTTACTTTCTCAGACATTATAGCTTGTAACGTTTTTTCCACATCAAAGCTCTCATGCAAGACCATCTTCATTCCATAAATCACACTTCTCATTAAAATGGAATACCCACTAATATGAAAAAGGGGAACTGCACATAGCCACCCATCGCTATCTTGCAATCCAAGATTTAAGCTTGAACCGACTGCACTCCACCAATGGTTTCCATACGTTTGCATAACCCCTTTAGGAGAACCCGTCGTTCCGGAAGTGTACATAAGTGAGCAAACCTCCTCTAAAGCTACTTCATTAACAAGAGGTGGCTCAAAAAATGGTGTTTGAAACAACTCATTTTTGTAGACGACACGTACATCTAATTGTTTTGCTTTTTCATCAAACATTGATTCCGTAATTAAACATGCTGTGTTTGAGTCCATCAGCTGATAATTTAGTTCTTCTGGAGTTAATCTTGTGTTAAGCAAGACCGCTTTTATACCAAGTAGCTGTAATGATAACAATATAACGACACTTTCGGAATGATTCGATAATAACAGTGCAACGTATTGCCCCTGTTTCATTCCATATGTATGCATTCGACCTGCTACATCGACACATTCGGCATATAGCTGTTGAAATGTGTAGCGTTTATCTTCAAAAACCAACGCCGTTCGACTAGGTGTCAAAAATGCTCTCTTTTTAAGAAAATTTGGCATCACTTCTATTGACAATTTTTTCACCCTCTTCCTACTCACGTTATCAAATTGTTTTATTTTTTTCAATGTACTTGCTGTAGTACAACATAAATAAAAACCGAAGAACTTAATTCTTCGGCACGATGTTCCCTTCTTCTTCCTTATCAGTGAAACGGTCTAAAATGGTTATTGTATCGACAAGATGATTGTTAAATATTTGGCGCGCAACCGCTAATAGTTCGATGATCATAGGATCCTTTAGCGTGTAAATGACTTTATTACCTTCCTTTGTCCCTGACACAATATTTTTGGCTCGTAAAATCGTTAATTGCTGCGAAACAGATGATCCTTCGCTGCCGATGAGTGTTTGAATTTCATTTACGTTCTTATCCCCTTCGGCTAACAGTTCTAGAATGCGTATTCTTAATGGATGAGCCAAAGCCTTAAAAAAATCTGCTTTAAACTGTTGCATTTCTAAATTCAATCATTTCACTTCCTTGTTTCATTACTAGAAGGTAGTAGGCTGTAGGACTTTCCCTTCAGTAGATTCGACTTTTGATAGTTTGGTACACTCTCTGAAAGCAAAGTGTCTACATCCTAAACACTTATTTTTGTCCACCTGTTTTAACGCAAATTCAATCGCTTCCCCAGTGTGCTCAAAAAAGTGTTTGTGACCAATTTTGTCATATAGACCCGTTCGAATTAATACATTTTTTGGCTGCTCGTTTATTCCTGATATGATAACTATACCATTTTTTGAAAAATGAGACACAATACTAGCTAAATTCGCTTCCCCCGTTGTATCCATTAGAGGTACCCTACTCATTCGTAACAATAATATACAAGGTCGATAGTGAATCGTATCCATGATTGAAAATTCAAAGGTTTGAGCGGCCCCAAAAAAGAGGGGACCTTCTACATTGTAGATACTAATTTGCGGGCAATCATGGGTATCCGTCACAACATGATTTTCTACTTTTGCATGCTTATGATGTAAATTAGGCAATGCTTTCGCAGTCGTGACTAGATCACTCATTCTTTTTGTAAATAAGATAGCGGCCAATATTAATCCGATTTCAACAGCAGTCGTTAAATTAACAAAGACAGTTAGTAAAAAGGTAACTACCAGAACGATGGAGTCAGTAGATCTTGTTTTTAGAATATGAGCAAATACCTTCCTTTCACTCATATTCCATGCAACCACCATTAATATCGGTGCCATACTAGCAAGTGGAATATAGGAAGCAAATGGAGAAAAAAACAACAAAACTAGTAAAACGACAACCCCATGTATGATTCCAGATAAGGGGGAAACTGCTCCACTTTTAATATTGGTAGCTGTTCTTGCAATAGCCCCTGTTACCGGAATGCCTCCAAATAGTGGAGTAACCATATTTGCAATTCCTTGTCCGATCAATTCTTTATTGCTGTTGTGACGGGTGTTTGTCATGCCATCTGCCACAACTGCCGAGAGCAACGATTCTATTCCTCCGAGCATGGCAATAACAAAGGCAGGTTTTAATAGAGTAAGGATCATTTCAATACTTACGTTTGGCAAATGGATGTGTGGTAATGAGTTTGGGATAGCACCGTATGCAGAACCAATCGTTTCAACTTGCCCAGGATAAAACCAGGTTGCTACCAAGGTTGATACAATCAAGCCCAATAATGGACCTGGAACCTTAGGGGCTAACCTCGGTGAAAGGGCGATGATTAGTAAGCATACAACCGCAGTTAATACACTATAAAGATTCGTTGAATGGAAATGTGTAAAAATTTCCAGTAAATTACTAATTAATTCTTCATGCTTTTGAATTCCTACAAGTCCGAGAAAACTTGCCATTTGACCTGAAAAAATAGTAACAGCAATTCCCGATGTAAAACCAATAGTCACTGGTCTAGGAATGTATTTGATAAGTGAACCGATTTTAAAGATCCCCATAAGAAGGAGCATAATACCAGCTAAAAAACCTGCAATTAATAGATTTTCATATCCGTAAGTCATAACGATCCCAAATAGGATGGGAATAAAGGCTCCAGTTGGACCCCCTATTTGAAATTTAGATCCTCCTAACAAGGAAATAAGGATTCCACCTACTATGGTCGAAACTATACCATATTCTGGTTTTACTCCTGAGGCAATTGCAAAGGCCATTCCAAGTGGAATAGCGATGACGCCAACAATAAGACCTGATAGTAAATCTTTTGAAATACTACTTAACGAATAATTAGAAAATCTTTTATCACTTAACATGTTCACCCTTCTTATCCTTTTATTTGTATATCTGATTATTTGAATATACAATAATTATAAGTTGTTTTACAAGATAATTTTCAAAAAAAAAAGAGCCTGGCTATGTATAAGCCAAGCTCTTTCTCTCAAACCTATCAAGGAAAACGAGGGAATTGACCGAAGTCTGGCTTGCGTTTTTCTTTAAACGCATCGCGCCCTTCCTTTGCTTCATCCGTTGTGTAATAAAGGAGAGTTGCATCTCCAGCAAACTGTTGAATTCCAGCTAACCCATCTGTATCTGCATTAAATGCTGCTTTTAAGAAACGAAGAGCGGTTGGGCTCTTATCAAGCATTTCTTCACACCATTTAATCGTTTCTTCCTCCACTTGATCAAGAGGAACAACTGTATTTACTAGCCCCATATCAAGTGCTTCTTGCGCATTGTATTGACGGCATAAATACCAAATTTCTCGTGCTTTTTTATGTCCAACAATTCTTGCTAAATAGCCGGAGCCATATCCAGCATCAAAGCTACCCACTTTAGGACCTGTTTGTCCAAAGATAGCATTATCAGCAGCTATGGTTAAATCACAAACGATATGTAAAACATGTCCTCCACCAATTGCATATCCCTTTACCATCGCAACAACTGGCTTAGGAATAACACGAATCAAACGTTGAAGATCAAGAACATTTAAACGAGGGATTTCGTCTTCTCCAACGTATCCACCATGTCCGCGTACTTTTTGATCTCCACCTGAACAGAACGCTTGGTCTCCAGCTCCTGTTAAGACGATTACCCCTACATTGCGGTCGTCACGTGCATAAGCAAACGCATCAATTAATTCCATTACCGTCTTAGGACGAAATGCATTTCGCACTTCTGGACGATTGATGGTAATCTTTGCAATGCCATTATATGTTTCATACAGAATATCTTCGTAATTTCTTTGAGATACCCACTCAACTGTCATTGTGTTTTCCTCCTTTAATTAAGAATCGGATTTATTCGACAAAAACCCACTTACTATTGTACCAAATTTTTCAGGTTGTTCCACATGTATTGCATGACCACACCCATCAATATTTACCCACTTACTGTTTTTTAGACATTTTGACATCTTATCTGCAACGATAACAAATTTCTTGTCAATGGATCCCGTAAGCAATAATACTTCACCTGAGTACTCATTTAGTTTTTCCCAATAGCTGGGTTGTGACCCTGTTCCCATTCCAATCAAGCTATTTGCCAATCCTTTAATATAGTTTTGCTTTCTTTGCTCTTTTATTCGCTGTCTAATTACTGATGGTAATTTTTTTTGGCTTTCGAATAAAGGGATATTGCCCCAATATTCAACAAACCAGTCTATTCCATTTTGTTTGATTTTATTGGCCAACTGTTGATCCTGTACTCTTCGACTACTTCTCTCTTCGTTCGTTACGAGTCCTGGAGAAGCACTTTCGAGTACAAGCTTACGTACAAAAGTTGGATTCACCAACGCAAATGCAAGTGCCACTCGACCTCCCATCGAATATCCAACCACATCTGCTTGATCTATATCTAAATAATGGAAAATATAACGTAAATCCTCTACCACTGACTTCATTTCATATCGCTCAATTAAATCCGGGGATGACGATCTTCCATGTCCAACAAGATCTATTTTAATGATTCTCGAGTTTTTCTTTAACTCCTCTTCACATTCCGACCAAGTAGAGATGTCACCGGTAAATCCATGAAGTAAAACAACTGGAAAACCCTCTCCTGAAACTTCGACATGGTACACTACCCCATTAACCTCAATATTCATCAGCTTTCGCCACGCAAATTCCGACTAATTTCCCGGGAAACATAATCCCACAAATTCCGATGCTCTTGTAGGTTTTCACCTCTTGTTGTCGGAACTTCAATAACCGACAATCCATCTTTCGCAAAAGTTTGCTCAAAAGAGGAAGTAAGCTCCATCCAAGAAGAAACTCGGCTAAAGGTCCCACCGTACATAGTAACAACTGGTTCAAAATCAAGGTCTAAAGGAGTACCAAACAGTCGTTCAAAATGCTTTGGATGACTAGCTTGAGGAAGGAAGCTAAAAATCCCACCCCCATTGTTATTAATCACAATGACACGTAGATCAATATGATATAACTTAGAAGCTATTAGTCCGTTTAAATCATGGAAAAAAGTCAAATCTCCAAGTACTAAATACATTGGCTTGTGAACGGTTCCAGCACCTAGAGCAGATGAAATGACTCCATCAATACCATTTGCACCGCGATTGGCCATAATTCTAATGCACTTTGAATTATTATAGAAAAAAGTATCCACATCTCGTATTGGCATGGAATTGCCAACAAACAAGGTAGCTCCATCAGGTAGCAATTCAACTAATTCAAAAAATAAACGACCCTCACTGAGGGATTCATTTTCCTTTACACTGAACAATGCTGTTTTTGTTATCTCGTTCATTTGTTGCCACTTTTCAACAAACATTGTATCCTGGTTTTCATTTAAAAGAGGGAGAAGGGATTCACAAAATTCTACTTCATCACAATAAACCATGTTTGTTGTTAATAAGGATGGGTCTCTCCAGCCTTCCCCGCCATCAACCACAAATTGAGGGACGTGTTCATTCTTTTTCATAAATAATGAAAATGCTTTTGAGATAGGCATCGCACCAAAACGAATAATTACATCTGGTGCTAAATGACTTACGGCATCCTCATTTCTTAAAAATGTATCGTAGCTATCTATAATATGCACAAACTCGTGTTTTCCACTTCGCAGCTGCGATAAAGGATCCGCAATAATCGGATACTGTAGCTTTGCAGCTAGCATTGTGATGGCTTTAGCAAAGGTGGGATTATCGATTTCGCCACAAACAATTAAGCCATTTGTATGTTCATTCAACACGTTCGCAATGGGTTTTATTTGATCCTTATTCAGTGACAAATGTCCTTGTTCAATGTGAACATAACCATTTTCTCTCTCTGCCATGACAAAAATATTTTCACTTGTTAAATCAGGAACAAGTGGTTCACGAAGTGGAAAATTCAAATGAACGGGACCAGCTGGTGAAGATAAAGCGGTTGCAACAGCACGTCCAGCAACGGTACGCGCATAACGAAGCATCTCTTTGGTGCCTTCCGGATGAGACATCTCGATAAACCATTTTACATGCTTTCCATATAAATTCACCTGATCCATTGCTTGTGGTGCACCAACATCACGAAGTTCATGTGGTCGATCCGCTGTGATGACCATGAGAGGTACCCTTGATAAATTCGCTTCAGCTATAGCAGGGAAATAATTCGCTGCTGCTGTTCCGGAAGTACATAACAAGACTGTTGGTTTTCGGGAAGCCTTGGCCATCCCCAACGCAAAAAAGGCTGCTGATCTTTCATCTACATGAATATGAAGACGAAGATCAGGATGTTCAGCCATAATCATTGCAATAGGAGTGGACCTTGACCCTGGGCTAACAACAACATCCTTTACTCCTGCATGTTTTAGTTCTGCTACAAAAGAAGCAATGTACTTCGTTAATGCTTGCTGGTGATTCATTACTATTTCCCCCTTAAGGCAGAAAGCATAGGACGAAACTTGATATTCGTCTCCTGATACTCACTGTCTACGTTCGAATCCTTAACGATTCCACAACCGGCGAATAAAGAAGCCTCGTTTCCTTGTAATAAGCCTGAACGTATCGCAACCGCAAATTCCCCATTGCCTTCAAAATCAATCCAACCGATCGGTGCGGCATACATTCCTCTATCTAAGTCTTCCATTGTCCGGATGCTCTCTACTGCTTCTTTTCTTGGTAACCCACCTAAAGCAGGTGTTGGATGAAGCAGGTTCACAAGCTGAAGTAACGAACTTTCCTCATCAGCAATTCCAACCACTGGTGTGTATAAGTGCTGGATATGCTTATTTTTCAACAACTGTGGGTGTGACGGAATTCGTACTTCATGGCATACCTTTTCCATTGCTTCTTTAATCATATCAACAACAAATTGATGTTCATTTAAATTTTTCTCATCACATAGAAGCTCATTACCTAATAGCTCGTCTTCTTTTAAAGTCTTCCCTCTAGCAATGGAACCGGCCAAACAGGTCGAGTACACAGTGTTTTTTACCTTCTTTACTAATCTTTCTGGTGATGCTCCAATAAAACAGTCACCTTTCGATTCAAAGGCAAAAACAAAACTATCTCTCTGTTCCTCTAAAAGATTCATAATCACGGGCTCTACTGGGATCTGCTCTTCAAACTGAAGTCTAAGCTCTCTAGCAAGCACGACCTTTTTCATGGTCCCTGCCTTTAATAATTCTACTACTTCGCTCACACGTTTCTTCCAATTTTCAGAATGGACTTCATTTACATTTGATAGGTTGGACAAACGTGGCATTGATTCCTTTTCAATTTTAGTGAATAACGCTTTTCTTTCTTGTTCAGCTACCTCATACAATGTATCATCATCTTCGGCCGAACAAAGAAGGTTAGTCGTTAAATAGTAATCTCCTTTTATTACACTTACTAGGTATTTGGGTATGTGGAAAAGAGAATGTGGAAACTGTGCCCAAAGGTCGGTTTTCTCTTTTAATGGATCAAAGGAAAATCCTCCGAACATTATTGGTCCTGTAGCTGTTTGTTTCTCTTCCATTAGCATGATGCTATTATTCATAAGCTCTTGCCATTGCTTCTCCACATGAAAAAAGCGGCCAGAAGCCTGATCCGATTGTATTTCTTTACATATTCCAATGCCAATCATAACTACTTCATCAGAGGGATCTTTCCAAAAAAAGCGTTCGCCAACAAATTGGTCTCTTCCAGCTGCAAACACGGACAGAGGCTGAACCGGATGAATCCTTTGGACTTCGCTAACTAATACGGGCATTGAAAGCTTCCGTGCTCTCTCGATTGCTTCAATGATCCCTTCTTTAAGCTCCGTATTCTGAATGGTAACCAAATTCGTACAACTCCTGTTAAATAACGTTATAAACTTATTTTAAGATACACCTCAATCCAAGACCATGTCAACAAAAGGAACCTTGAAAAACCTATATCTTTCCTTATTATAAGCTTATTTCTATCTATTTTGAGATATTATGCCCTTAAATGTCTTTCCTTCACAAAAAATTATCGTAGAAAATTTGGAAATGGTCTCCTCCATTAGGGAGGAAAATTTAATTGACACACTCCTTCGTTTTTCCTACACTTGAATTTGGATATGAATTATTTTAAACTTATATAGTTTTGACAAATAAATATAGAAATGGGGAGAGGTACGATGCAACCACAAATGCAAACGGGTCCTTCGCCTACTTTTAAGGGGAAAAATTGGAGAGTCTGGTGGCAACTTACACGACCACATACGTTAACAGCTGCCTTTGTTCCAGTATTATTAGGAACCGCATTAGCCTTACCATTAACATCTATTGATCTTGGTTTATTTACCGCCATGCTTATCGCTTGCTTACTTATACAGGCAGCAACAAATATGTTTAATGAGTATTATGATTTCAAACGTGGTCTTGATAATGAGCACTCTGTCGGTATAGGTGGCGCCATTGTTCGTGAAGGAATTCAACCAGCGACTGTCATGAAAATAGCTCTTAGCCTTTATGGTATTTCCATGCTGCTAGGAGTATATATTTGTATGAATTCTAGCTGGTGGCTAGCTGCCATTGGTCTAGTTTCAATGACAGTTGGTTATTTATACACGGGAGGACCTATTCCGATTGCGTACACACCTTTTGGAGAAATCTTTGCAGGGTTCTTTATGGGAATGCTCATTATACTGATTGCCTTTTATATTCAAACAGGTTTTATTACTATGATTAGTGTATTAATATCTGTACCTATTGTCATAACAGTAGGTGCCATTCTACTTGCCAATAATATACGTGACCATGATGGTGATAAAGAAAATGGAAGAAAAACATTAGCGATCCTACTTGGTCAAAAGAGAGCGATCATTCTTTTAGCAGGAATGTTCATTGTCTCTTATGCATGGGTGTTTACTCTTATTGGTTTGGACTATGCTTCTGCTTGGTTAGCGATTGTGCTGCTAAGCTCACCAAAGGCAATTAAGGCGATTAAAGGATTCATAGGAAAAACAAAACCCGTTCAAATGGTGCCAGCAATGATAGCGACAGCCCAAACAAATACGATATTTGGATTTTTGTTATCAATTGGACTATTTTTAGGACATTTCTTAAACAATTAGACAAAAGAGGAGACCAAAATTGGTCTCCTCTTTATTATTACCTTACTTTGCCTTTTACAGGAGAGATACTCCAAATGTCATCCGCATACTGCTGTATGGTTCTGTCACTTGAGAAAAAACCTGAATTCGCTATATTTGCTAAACTCATCTTTAACCATTTATTTTGATCAGTATAGGCCTTCCCTACTTCTCTTTGGGCTTCCACATAAGATGAGAAATCACGCAAAACAAAGTACTGATCATTTTCCATTAATAACGAATCATGGATCGGCTCAAACTCATTATCAAGATCACCAAAATATCCGTTCGTTAACTGATCAACAACCTGGCGAATACGCTTATCATGGTGATAATAGTCGACAGACGTATAGCCACCATACTGGTAATAATTCATTACTTCTTCCGCTGTTAATCCAAAAATAAATATATTGTCATCGCCAACATGTTCCTTTATCTCAATGTTAGCTCCATCTAGCGTACCTAGGGTAATCGCACCATTCATCATGAACTTCATATTACCTGTTCCCGAGGCTTCTTTACTTGCAGTCGAAATTTGTTCACTCACATCTGATGCAGGAAAGATTTCTTCAGCTAATGATACACGGTAGTTTTCAAGAAACACTACTTTCAATTGATCAGATACCGTTTTATCATTATTTATTTTTTCTGCAATGGTGTTAATGAGTTTAATAATCTTCTTTGCATAGTAATAACCTGGTGATGCTTTCGCTCCAAACAAGAATGTTCTTGGATACATATGAAAGCTTGAATCTTCTTTTAAACGATTATACAAATACATAATATGAAGAACATTTAAGAGTTGTCGTTTATAAGCATGCAATCTCTTTACTTGAACATCAAATATAGATAGTGGATCAACGACAATACCTGTTTTTGCTTTAATTTTTTCTGCAAGTGATTTCTTATTATTCAGCTTGATCTCATTCAACTGCTCTAAAAATGCAGAATCTTGTTGGAAAAACTGAAGCTCTTTTAAATGCTCCGGGTGATTTATCCACTTCGTACCAATTCCCTCATTGATCAAATTCGTCAGTTTTGGATTGGATTTAATCAGCCAACGTCTATGGGTAATCCCATTTGTTTTATTATTAAACTTCTCAGGAAATACTTGGTAAAATTGGTTCATCTCTCTTTGTTTTAAAATTTCCGTATGAATGGCTGCCACTCCATTCACACTGTATGAACCAACAATCGCCAAATGAGCCATCTTTACTTGGTCATGAGCTATGATTGCCATATCCTCGATTTTCCGCCAATCTCCTGGATACTGCTTCCATAGGTCTTGGCAAAATCTCTCGTTTATTTCATTTACAATCATAAATATTCTTGGGAGCAACGGTTGAAAAATACGAACCGGCCATTTTTCTAAAGCTTCTGCTAAGGTTGTATGATTCGTATATGAAATGGTATTCGTAGTAATATGCCAAGCTTCTTCCCAGCTCATCCCTTCCTCATCAATAAGTACCCTCATTAATTCGGGGATGGCTAACACGGGATGCGTATCATTTATATGAAGACCCACATATTTATGAAAATCTATTAAACTAGCATGTTGTTTGCGATAAGATCTCACAATCGAACGAATACTTGCAGAGACAAGGAAATACTGCTGCTTTAAACGTAAAATCTTTCCTTCATCATGGGTATCATCGGGATATAAAAACTCTGAGATAAGCTCCGTATCGCGCTTATATTTCATAATATCTCGATTCATTGGGTACGGCGTCGTTTCGGCACTCCATAGACGCAACGTGTTAACAGTGTCCGTTTGATAACCTACCACTGGAAGGTCATATGGTACGGCCATCACCGTTTCCGCTTCAAGATGACGAAATTCAAGCTTTCCATTATTATTTATCGCTTCGACCCTTCCCCAGAAAGGAACATCTACTGCTAGATCAGCTTTCCTTACTTCCCACACATGACCATGACGAAGCCATTGCTCGGGTAATTCTACTTGATATCCATCTACGATTTTCTGCTCAAATAAGCCATGTTTATAGCGAATACCACATCCATGACCCGGAAGATCTAGAGTAGCAAGGGAATCCATGAAGCAGGCTGCAAGACGTCCTAAGCCGCCATTACCAAGTGCTGCATCTGCTTCCATTTCCTCTAAGTCACTAAGTTCAATCCCTAGCTCCTTTAGTCCCTCTTCCACTATATGATCAATTCCTAGGTTAAGGAGGTTATGCCTTAAAAGCTTTCCAAGCAGAAATTCAATCGATAAGTAATAAATTTGTTTTTCTTTCTCAGCTCGATAACTTTCATTTGTCTTGATCCAGTTTGAGCTTACATATTCACGGATCATGATTCCTAAAGTATGATAGTGATCTCTCTTCGTACTTTCTTGAAAGCTTTTTCCACAAGTCATTTCGAGACGTTGTAAAAACGTTTCCGTGAACATTTCTTTATTAGAAAACATGAGTTTCACTCCTGGATATAAGTTGAGCATATAATTGATTGTACTTAAACGCAGACTGTGCCCAGCTGTTATCAATACTCATTGTATGCTTAACAAGATTATTCCAAACCCTATCATTTTCGTAAAAATGGATGGCACGTTTAATGGTATACAACATATCATGCGCATTAAAATTCTTGAAGGAGAAACCATTCCCTTCTCCTGAGAATTCATCATATGCAGATACCGTGTCATTTAGACCCCCTGTTTCTCGAACGATAGGCAGAGTGCCATATCTCATCGCAATCATTTGACCTAACCCACATGGTTCAAATTTTGAAGGCATGAGAAAAAGATCAGCACCTGCATAAATTTGATGAGCTAGACCTTCATCAAAACCAATATATGCTTTAAATCGATCTGGATACTCCCGCTCCATGTCTCGAAAGAAATTTTCAAACTCGTCATCCCCCGTTCCAAGAATGAGGAATTGAATCGGCTCTGCCATAATTTCATTAAACACATGTTTAACAAGCTCTAATCCTTTTTGTTTTGTTAAACGCGTGACCATAACCATTAACGGAATTTGTGAAGCCTGTGGCAAGCCAAATCGTTCTTGAATGGCCTTTTTATTTACTAGCTTATGGTTACGATGATTTGCATCGTAAGTTTTCACAAGAAACGAATCCTTCTCTGGATTATAAAATTCATCATCAATTCCATTTAGAATTCCTTCTAGATCACTTACACGACTTCTTAACAATCCATCCAGCTTTTCTCCATAGTACTCCGTTTGTATTTCGTCCATATATGTTGGACTAACGGTAGTAATTCGATCAGACGCAATAAGTGCTGCTTTCATAAAATTTATATTTCCATAAAACTCAAGCTGATCGGTATTAAAATATGAATCATCTAAATCAAATAAATCCTTTAAAGCATCCTTAGGCATAATACCTTGGAATCCAAGATTATGAATGGTAAATACCGTTCGCATAAAACCATAGCCGTTTTTCTTTTGATACTCTGTTTTTAGCAAGAAAGGAATCATTCCAGTATGCCAATCATGGCAATGAATCACATCTGGATAGTAATCTAACATCCGAATCGCTTCAAGTACGGCTCGGTTAAAAAAGGCAAACCGTTCACCATCGTCAAAATACCCGTACAGAGAATCTCTCTTAAAATAGTATTCATTATCTATAAAATAATAAGTGATTCCATCGTGTATATACTCTTCAATGCCACAAAATTGGTCTCTCCAACCAACACTCACAATAAACTCATGTTTTTTTGTCATCTTTTCACGTATTGCTTGAGGAATGGTACCGTATTTCGGCATCATTACTCTTACATCAGTACCAAGTCTTTTCAACTCTTTTGGTAAAGATCCTGCTACATCTGCTAACCCTCCGGACTTAACGAAAGGTACACATTCCGAAACTGCGAATAAAACTTTCACGAATTCATCAACGCCCCTTGTACTGTTCCTTTACGAACCACATATGGTAATTCCTTTGTTCCATACATCATCGTTCCATTATTTACCTTAACATCTTTATCTAAAACTACAGAGTCTAAAACGCAATTTTCACCGATTTGACATTTTTGCATGATGATGCTGTTTTTTATTACAGATCCCTTGCCAATTTTTACAGCACGAGAAATAATGCTATTTTCAACCGTTCCTTCAATTAAGCACCCATTGGCAATTACTGAATTTTTCACCGTAGCTCCTGTAAAATACCTAGTAGGTGGCTCATCCTTTACTTTTGTATATACTGGTTGATTCTTTAAAAATAGTTCCTTCCAAATGGATGGGTTTAATAGCTTCATACTTTCATTAAAATACGTAGTAATCGAGTCGATCATAACTGCGTATCCTTTAAATTCATAATGACATTGACGATATGGACTGTTAATATCTGTCACAACATCTCTCATACAAGTGTATCCTGTTTCCTCTCTTGTCTCGAAAAGTTCTACTAAAAGAGATTTTTTTATTAAAAACATATGAAGAGACCGTCCGTCTTTTCTTATTTCTGTAATATCGCAGCCGCTCTTGATATGCCAATCAAGAATAGGTTCAAAATTCATACTACAGACAGTAAAGCAGTTTGAGATGAGGGCGTACTGTTGGTTACTACGATCAAAGAAATCTTTATTTGCAGCAAAATGATTAAATGAAGTTATTTCTTTTTCTTCTGCAGGCGCTGGAAAAAAGAATAACCCATCACGCTTACGATTTAAATCCCAATCCTTCCCAGACCCCAAATGATCCATTAAAGAACGATATTGATTCTTTGGAAAAATTGCCACACTCTTTATTCCAGAATTGACCATGTTTGAAAGAATAAAATCTATTAATCGATATCGTCCTCCAAATGGTACTGCAGCTAATGAACGATGTTGGATTAGATCCTCTAATCCTTTTTGATATGTTGTTGCATCAATTACTCCAAGCAGCTTTCTATCCATCTTACCCCTCATCTCCTCTGTTATTTGTTCTCTTTTTTCTGTATTTTAAAGGGATTGAAGCATATCCTCTGTTACTAACACAATATCATCATCCGCATCTGGCAAAGCACGAATAATTGTTCCATCTGGTATAACCATTTCTGACGGAACAATCGCCTTTTCAATAAACACATTTTTTCCAATCACTGCATCAGGCATAATAACTGATTCTTTAATAAGAGCGCCTTTTTCAACCTTTACTCCTTGAAAAAGAACCGACTTCTCAACCTCACCTTCAATCACACAACCCTCATTGATAAGTGAATCAACGACGAGTGCGTCATTTGATATAAACTGTGGTGGTTGATTTGGGTTAACTGAATAAATTCTCCAAGTGTAATCAAATAAATCCAATCCACACGTATCATCTAGGAGGTCCATATTTGCTTCCCAAAGACTACGTACAGTCCCAACATCCTTCCAATATCCACTAAAAGGATAAGCAAATAATTTCTTCTGGTCTGATAGTAAAGTCGGTAGAATATCCTTACCGAAATCATGACTTGAGTCCGAAAGATCAGCATCCTTTTCCAAATATTCTTTTAGAACAGACCATTTAAAAATGTATATCCCCATAGAGGCAAGATTGTTTTTCGGATTCGCAGGTTTTTCATCAAATTCGACAACCTTCATATCGCTATCAGTATTTAAAATACCAAATCGACTCGCTTCATTCCAAGGCACCTCAATGACTGAGATTGTAGCATCAGCATCTCTAGCAATATGGAAATCTAGCATTAACTCATAGTTCATTTTGTAAATATGGTCTCCAGACAGAATAAGTACGTATTCCGGATCATATTGAACTAAATAGTTTAAATTTTGATAGATGGCACAAGCAGTACCTGTATACCATCTCATCTCCTTGGACTCACTATAAGGTGGAAGAACAGTCACACCACCATTTTTTCGATCCAAGTCCCATGCACTTCCAATTCCAATATACGAGTTTAACACTAGTGGTTGATACTGAGTAAGAACACCAACCGTATCAATTCCTGAGTTCGTACAATTGCTCAAGGTAAAGTCAATGATTCGGTACTTCCCTCCAAACGGTACAGCTGGTTTTGCTAAATTTGAAGTCAAGGAATGTAACCTACTTCCTTGCCCTCCTGCTAACAGCATAGCTACGCACTTCTTCTTTGCCATTTCCTTTTCTCTCCTTTCGATGTTTAACGGGACGCAATATAGAAACCCCAAATGGAGGTATCCTCATCATGATGTGATGCTCTCTTCCATGAAAATTTTCATCAATCGTTTCTATTGGCTTTTTATTTATTACACCGGATCCTCCAAAATCAGCCGCATCTGTATTTAATATTTCTCGATACGTTCCCTCTTTTGGAACACCGATTTTATAATCTTCATACGTCTTTTCTGTAAAATTACACACAATGACCAATGGTTCTCCATCTTCCCCTTTTCTAACAAAAGAGAAAATCGATTGATCACGGTTATTTACATCAATCCATTCAAATCCTTCATGTAAATGATCAAGTTCATATAAAGGTTTATTGCGCTTATACACTTTGATCAATTCTTTTACAAAAAGATTCATTTTTCCATGCATCTCATAATCTAGCAAATGCCAATCCAGTTCTTCTTCATCTTTCCATTCAGAGAACTGACCTAGCTCAAATCCCATGAATAGAAGTTTTTTTCCTGGGTGTCCAAACATATATGCTAATAAAAGCCTTAATTGTGCAAATTTTTGCCAATAATCTCCTGGCATTTTATCAAGTAATGATTTCTTACCATGAACGACTTCGTCATGCGAAAATGGAAGGACATAATTCTCCGAAAATGCATACAGAAGGGAGAAGCTGACTTTATCGTGAAATTGTGAGCGTTCATTTGAACTTTTTTCCATATAGGAAAGCATGTCGTTCATCCAGCCCATATTCCATTTGTAGTTAAAACCTAATCCACCGTAGTGAGTTGGGGAAGTTACCTGTGGCCAATCAGTAGAGTCTTCAGCAATCATCAAAAGCTGTGAATCATATTGATATACAATTTGATTTAACTTCTTTAAAAATCCAATACCAAACTCATTTACTCGTTGACCATCTGAATTAGGCCAATAAATGATATTTGAAACCGCATCTACGCGAAATCCGTCCACATGAAAGTATTCCATCCAAAACAATGCATTAGAAATTAAGAAACTCTGTACCTCTGTTTTACTTAAGTTAAAATTGGCAGTCCCCCAAGTAAAATTTTCACGATCAACTTCTGTTTCATATTCATAAACCCAAGATCCATCAAATCGATGTAACCCATGTGCGTCCTTACAGAAATGACCTGGAACCCAATCCATAATTACACCAATATGATTTTGATGACATTGGTCAATAAAATACATCAGATCATGAGGTGTTCCGTAACGACTAGTAACGGAAAAATACCCTGTACCTTGGTAGCCCCAAGAAATATCTAGGGGATGCTCCACTAGTGGCAATAATTCAATATGAGTAAATCCATGTTCAATTACGTAAGGAATAACCTCATCTGCTAATTCACGATACGTTAAAAAGCTACCGTCCTCTTTCTTTTTCCATGATCCAACATGCATCTCATAAATAACAGTAGGACTTGAATACACTTTGTTTTTCTCTTTTTTCTGAAGCCATTTATGATCGTTCCATTGGTAACCATCTAAGGAGTAACATATGGAAGCTGTTTTTGGCCGTTCTTCAGAGAAAAAGGCATAGGGATCAGATTTCAATAAAACTTCTCCAGTGAATGTATGAATTTCATATTTATAAAGGCAGCCCGTTAAATCCTGCTCAACAATGAGCATCCATACACCTTCATCATTCACCTTTTTAAATTCGTAACCACTTCCATTCCAATTGTTTAAATTACTAGCCAGAGATACTTGTTTTGCGTTGGGTGCCCACACACAAAATCTTGTGCATTTCTTTTCATCAATTGTAAGAACATGAGCACCAAACAGACGATGGCATTCAAAAAAATTCCCCTCATGAAATAAATGCAGCTGGTATTCAGTTGGATGAATCAAATCCAAAATCATTCTACTCCCTACCTATTCATTAGTTTTGTGCATTACTTTAACTGTATAATTCTCGCCGCTCTTTCAAATCCCTTTTTAATTTTTCTGACAATTAATTGTCCATTTCGACAAAATTATCTATAAGGTAAATGATTTCGACAGCATTCATCCCTTTAAAGCAGCAAACTGCAAAAAATGATAGAAATTATTTTTTAATAGATAATAAATTTTATGATGCAGATATAGAGATATATGCTAATTATTTGGTGGAAATGAATAAAATATGTATTTTGAATTATGAAATAATTGAGATTTGAATAATATATTCAGAAGGATTTCTTTATGTGATGAGGTATTTTTTATGAAGAAAAATGAAAGGGTTTTCATATATTTGTCGAATTTTGGAAATGTTAAATGAAGTTTAAGGGCATTTGATATAAGAGGTAAAAAAATACTAAACCCCCATTGATAGATAAGTTGTCATCAATGGAGGTTTAGTTGAAGCATTAGTCTTTATCAAGTTCATAACTGAAAGAAAATAACAACAAAGATAGCAACCCTACTATTGTAAATACAAGATACAGGTTGCTATAAATCAAATTCTCACCTAGAAGAGAAAAAGGATTAAGTTGCAAAGAACCATTTTCATTTTCAAGTAACTTTCCAAACATTGCACTGCTAAAAGCACCGGCTAAGAAATTTGATAAATTGAACAGCCCCATTCCCACTCCATTTTGTTTCTCAGACAAATTCATACTAATTAAATCTGCTGTGGCACTCTGAAGTAATGGAAAACCAAGGTAGGCTATAAAAAGTCCGAGCGTTATTAGCAACGTGTTTGCTCCAGCGAAAGTGGATATAAATAACGTCCCACATGAAATGAATAGTAGTCCAAATTTCACCACTGACTGTCCACCCCTAAGAGGTATTACCCTCCCTATCCACTGTCCAATAAGACCAGATACCATTGCTCCAGGAAATAGAATAATACCTATCTCCATCATATTTAAACCATATAGCTCCCTTAGCATTATAGGAATTAAAAAAATCAATCCAAACACTATGCTGGTACCGAGAAAACTTGTAATCATCGTAACAGTGTACTTTCTTATTTTAAACATGGCAGGGTCGATAAACGGATATTGGATAGATATTGTCCTCCATGCCAAAAGTACAAAAAAAGTGATGAAAGAAAGGAGAGATATCCAGCTAACGGTCGTGATAATAAATAAGAGACTCGTAACCGATAAACATACTAGTGCAGCACCTATATAATCAATTTTTCCAATCTTTTTGTTTTCGCGAGGAAGCCATTTTCTGAAAAAGGGAATGGCAAAAGCACTAGCCACAGAAATCAGAAAAATATAACGCCATTCCAGTGTGCCTCCGATAACACCACCAACAATAGGGCCTATTCCTGAAGAAAAAGCAATGGTTGAGGCTAGGTAACCAAAAATCTTTCCTCTTTCATTTTTAAAAAAACGCATGGGTACGATAAAAGATAAGGAAGGCACAGAGGCAGCTCCCATTGCTTGAAGAATTCTTGCAAAAATTAAAATCTCGTAGTTTGGTGATAGAAAGCCAATGAAAGCTCCCAATGAAAATAAACTTATTCCAATTGTATAAAGCGTTCGAATAGGATAAAAATCAGCTAGTTTTCCATAAATTAATGTCCCTATTGCAAAAACTGTGGTGAAACTAGTCACTACCCAACTAACTTGAGCTGGAGTTAAATTAAATGATTCGGATATATCAGGAATGGCCACATTGAACATTGTTCCATTCATCACTGCAAAAGCGAGGATGGTACAAGTTAGGACCACAATTTTTCTTGTGTTTAAGGTTAATGAATCGGTAGTATTCACTTGTGAAGTCATTAAAAAGCTCTCCTTTTCCTTTTGTAATAATTAGCTTTCAAGCAGAAAATGTTTGAGAAAAAGAGAGCTTTTATCAAATTAATGCTGGTTCTGTATTTAATCGATCTCCTATATAAGAGGTAAAATAAAGTTTAAGGGTTAACATATTCAATGTAATTGTCTCTCCCTCCGTAGTAGAAGAAATATCAGTGTATATGGTTGCCATAGTTGTTTATGTGATGAATCAACCAAGTTTTTTTAAAAAGTCAAAGAAAAAAACATTGAACAATTGTTCAATGTTTTTATGACCCCTACGGGATTCGAACCCGTGTTACCGCCGTGAAAGGGCGGTGTCTTAACCGCTTGACCAAGGGGCCATATGGCGGAGAAGGAGGGATTTGAACCCTCGCGCCGGTTACCCGACCTACACCCTTAGCAGGGGCGCCTCTTCAGCCTCTTGAGTACTTCCCCATATGGCTCCACAGACAGGACTCGAACCTGTGACCGTTCGGTTAACAGCCGAATGCTCTACCAACTGAGCTACTGTGGAATAATAGTAAGTTATTTTACTATCCTTAAAAACTATGGTGGGCCTAAATGGACTCGAACCATCGACCTCACGCTTATCAGGCGTGCGCTCTAACCAGCTGAGCTATAGGCCCTTATTTGGAGCGGGTGATGAGAATCGAACTCACGACATCAGCTTGGAAGGCTGAGGTTTTACCATTAAACTACACCCGCTTAAAATTTATGGGGCGACTGATGGGAATTGAACCCACGAATGCCGGAACCACAATCCGGTGCGTTAACCACTTCGCCACAATCGCCATAATTATATTTAAATATAAATGGTGGCTCAGGACGGAATCGAACCGCCGACACAAGGATTTTCAGTCCTTTGCTCTACCGACTGAGCTACTGAGCCACTTAAAATGGCGGTCCCGACCGGGATCGAACCGGCGATCTCCTG
>NZ_JAKFCQ010000060.1:0-5372 GCF_036676585.1 Robertmurraya sp. | reverse complement strand
TAGTCAGTTGATGTCTTCGGAAAGCTATGATCTACGTAGGCATCATTGGCAAATCGACTAATGGCATCCTTTGGTGCTGGATGCCTATATTTCATTAAGAAGTGATAGAACGATTTTCTCAAAATTTAGGACACGCCTTTCACAAATGGTTTCCCTGTAACCTTACTATAGGTATTTTGGAAAAGGCAAGTGTTTTACCATCTTAACTTGTAAAGTCAAAGTAATTCTTCTTTAATAAGCGTGGCTGATTCATTAATTCTTTGTAAGTTACCTGTTTAGCAAGTTTTTTTGTATCAATTAAAAATAATTGATCCTCAATCTCTTTCACGATCTCATCTTCTTGATAAATCATCTCACAGTCCGAGCAATAGATGGATGGAGTCTCTTCAATTGAAATTGCATTTGTCCCGTCTGGCAATTCCCAATATACCGTATGATTTTGTTTTTTTATTAGATTTGAATGACACCAGTGGCACTCCTTCATTAAAAAACCTCCTTTTACTTCTAAGATAACAATGAACTTATAGATCATTGTTATACATTGTATGAGTAAAATAAGGTGATTTGCTAAATACTTAAAGGTAAATATAGTTTTAAGGAGTAAGTGTTAGCTGTTGTTAACTAAGTGATTTTTGAGCTCGAAGGAAACCTCCTTCTCTATGTAGCTAGTAACTCTATTAAAATTCTTCCTAGAGATATAAGCCTTACCTGAATAATCATTAAAACTAACAATGTAGGAATCTCCAATCTGATTCATTTCCGAAATGTAATTAATATTAATAATATAGGATCTATGTGATTGTATAAACCTACTATCCAATCGAACTAACAAAGAATTGATTGTTTCATTTGTCTCGACTATTTTTTTTCGGGTATGAATTACCGCTTTTCTACCTTCCTTTTCAATAAAAATAATATCTTGCAACGAAAGATAGTATATTGTACCTTCGCGTCGACAAACTAATTTCTTTTCTCCTTGTCTTTGGGGGTAAGCATTCTTCAACTTATTAGAATGATTAATAGCTTGCCTCGCTTTTTCTAAAGAAGAAATTAAACGAATTCGATTAATCGGCTTCATAATATAATCAAAAGCTGCCATATTAAAGGCATCGAGAGCATAATTATTATGACCAGTAATAAAAATTACGATTAAATTCGGATATAAACTCATACAATCTTTTGCCGCATCGATACCATTCACCTTAGGCATAGTAATATCTACAAAAATAATATGTGGTTTTTCTATTAAAACTTGTGAGATCAGTTCATCTCCATTTGATGCCTCTCCCACACATTTATATATTGGAAAAGCATGAATTATCTTTTTTAATAAATTTCTTGAAACGTCACAATCATCCGCTATGACAAATCGTATCTCTTCCAAATTATTATCCCCCTGAAAAACCATTTAAGTAGGACTATTTTACCACAAGAGATTTCAATCAAAAATCATTTTGTAAATAATTAATATAATTACCCACTATTACATCAACTCATTAATAAATAGTCCCTTCACTTCCATCTTATTCATGTTTTTCGGAACCATCTGTAATAACTCTCCCTGAATTTCTTTGAGGGCGATTAACTTTATTAAATAATCAGATTCAGAGATTTTTTTATGTTTATACTCCGTCACTAAGCTTACGATTAACAGTTCTATCTTATGTAGACAATTTTCGATTGGCGATAATCTTGATATTTTCTGCCCTGTTTTATGTTCTTTCGGATTCATTATTAATACCCATTTTTTCTGATGAATTCTTAGATGCTAAAAAATTACGAAATTCATCTTTTGTAACGTTTGAATTCATAGCCAATGAAACAAGTTCTAGCCATTCGCAATCTAAATCCTCCATCTTTTTATTATCTCTTAGTTTGACTTCTTCTGTTATTATTGAATGTCTATTGTCCTTTATACCGTATTTCATAATTCTCTCATTCCTTTTTTTATAAGTTCCTTTTGGATGTATAAATACAATGACTTATTTAACCGATGTATTTTTTATATTATAATTCGCATTCAAAACTCCGTCCAATTCCCTATATACCAATAAGAGCAGTATTATTTCCTATTATTACAGAAATGATTGGTTTCACACATAATTTACTGCTATTCATATATCTAAAGAAGTTCTTACTATATAAAAAAGCATCTATCCAATGATAGATGCTTTTTTAGGGGAAACGGCATATTGCACATTTTTTACTACCCTTCCTTATTAACCGCCTTTTTCTTTTGCGCTTCAAATTTCTTATTCTTTAGTTCATCCCGCTTTTCACGTTTATCCTTTAAAGAGGTGTGATCAGGATTGGAGTCATATTCTTTTCTGCGTTCCAAACGATTTAACTCTTCTGGTACAAGATTTGGCTTTACATCATTCATTAGTCCCGCGATTCCAACTAATGATTTTTTATCTTCGAAGTCAGAATAGATTTGTTTAAAGTAATCCTCCGCTCTACCAGAAACATAGTTCTGAGGCTCTGGATAAGAAGTGATAACACCCTCAAAGTTGCGTAGTACCACTTTGTCTGCACTCTGCGAAATTAAGTAGTTAGGCTGCAGAGCAATTTTCCCTCCACCACCAGGAGCATCAACAACAAATGTAGGTACTGCATACCCAGACGTGTGCCCTCGTAACCCTTCTATGATTTCTAACCCTTTTGAAACAGGTGCTCGGAAATGGCCGATGCCTTCTGAAAGGTCACATTGGTATATATAATAGGGGCGAACTCTTATCTTTACTAAATCATGCATGAGCTTTTTCATGATTGGGACAGAATCGTTAATACCTGCTAGGATCACCGATTGGTTTCCGATTGGTACTCCTGCGTTCGCTAGCATTTCGCATGCCTTTTTAGATTCCTCTGTAATTTCAATTGATGTATTAAAATGAGTATTCAACCAAACTGGGTGATACTTTTTCAAGATATTACACAGATTTTCTGTGATTCGTTGTGGAAATACAACTGGTGCTCTAGTACCTATTCTTATGATTTCAACGTGATCGATCTCTCTTAAGTTCTTTAAGATATATTCAAGTACATTATCATTGATTAAAAGGCCATCTCCACCAGAAATGAGAACATCTCTTATTTGTGGCGTATTTCTTATATAACTGATTGCACCGTCTAATTGCTTTTTAGGAACTCCCATCCCGATTTGACCAGAAAAGCGGCGTCTCGTACAATAGCGACAATACATGGAACACTGATTTGTTACGAGGAATAACACTCGATCTGGATAACGGTGGGTCAAACCTGGTGTTGGGGAATCTTCATCTTCGTGGAGAGGATCTTCCAGATCGTATCTTGTTTTAACAATCTCTTGTGAAATAGGAACCGACTGCATTCTTATCGGACATCTTGGATCATCCGGATTCATTAACGATGCATAATATGGAGTAATATTTAGTGGAATGGTTTTTGTTGAGATCTTTACTCCTTCTTCTTCTTCAGGGGTTAAGTTAATAACTTTTCGTAAATCATCCAATGTACGGATCGTATTTGTGAGTTGCCAAATCCAATCATTCCACTGCTCCTCCGTAACATCCTTCCAAAGTTCTATCGAAGACCAATGACGATCTGGTTTATATAATGAATGTTTCATTCTTCATTCCTCCCAAACATGCTTTACATAAACTATGCAAGTTTTGTGCCAAAACCTATAATCGGAGGCGCTGTTTTGAATAGACTTTTCAGTTACCGTTGGGATGCTTGTTATTACTTCATAAGCATTGAAACCCCCGTTCAGTTACCACAAAGCTTAATTTTTCTCTTCTACGGGCACTGAAACTCCCGTTCAATTACCATTCAACCTTTTTTCCTCTCTCATGGGTCTTCTATATCTTAATCTCCATACAAAAAGGTGCCGATTACTCGGCACCTTGCAGCTCGTACTTTTGAATTTTGTATTGCAGGGTTTGTCTTGGAATTTGCAGCAGTTTGGCAGCTTGCTTTATGTTTCCACTCGTTTCCTTAAGAGCGTCACAAATCATATTTTTTTCAAGCTCCTCGATTTGTCCCTTTAGAGAATAATCTTTGATGACTTTCCTAGATGCAGAGGTATTTCCTTTCAGCATGGCTGGTAGATGTTCCATACCCAAACTTGTTTCTTCACAAACATTCATCATATATTCGATGGTATGCTTGAGTTCCCGAACATTCCCTGGCCACTCATAGGATTGAAAAATGTTCATAACTTCAGTAGACACACCTTGTATATTTTTATGAAGAACCCCATTATAATGATCGAGAAATTTTATTGATAAAAATTTAATGTCTTCTGGCCTTTTTCTAAGCGGCAATAGCTCAAACGTTAATACATTTAATCGGTAAAAGATATCCGTTCTTATCAGCTTTTCTTCCAGTGCTTTTCTAGGATGCACATTCATTGCAGCGATCACCCGAACATCTACCTGGACACTTTTCGAAGAGCCAATACGACGAATCATTCCGTCTTCAAGAACACGTAATAGCTTTGCCTGCAAATCAACCGGCATGGCATGAAGCTCATCCAAAAACAGCGTACCCCCATCCGCAAGCTCAAACAATCCAGGTCGGTCAACTGCTCCCGTATAACTCCCTTTTGCTGTACCAAAGAGAATGCTCTCGAGTAAAGTTTCTGGAATGGCAGCGCAATTTTGAACAATGAAAGGGGCATGTCTTCGAACAGAGGCGTCGTGTATCCCTTGAACAAATAATTCTTTCCCCGTTCCACTTTCGCCATAAACTAATATTGACGATTGCGATTTTGCAAGCTTATATGCTTCTCTTTTTATTTGAAGAAACTCATTATTTTCTGTAAGTAAATCATCTAAAGTATACTTAACTGCGCTTTTGCTTTTTTTCTTAGTATTCATCACTTGTTTTTCTTTTTGTAAATCCAATAATTGTTCAGACAATCTTTTAATACTGGAATAATCCTTCGCTATTTCCATCGCGCCAAAAAAATCGCCCTTTACACATATAGGAATCGTTGAATTAATCGTTTCTATCTTTTTCCCATGAATATTGGAATATGATTGAGCCACATTCACAATTTCTTTTCGAGACTTCAATACTCTTAATAACGTGCTCGTCTCTTCTGTTAACGATGGAAACACTTCTAATAACGGCTTCCCTATTACTTCACCCACGGTTAATCCATCGTGCTGAGCGGCCACTTCGTTATAAAAAATCGTCTTGCCGTTTAGATCCACAACGTGAATTCCCTCATCAACGCCCTTTAAGATTTCCGTCACTACTTCGATGGAAATACTGCTTGTTTCAAACATCATCATCACCCACCTAAAGCATATATATGCCTATGTGCCGAAAAACTGTCACTTTATATTAATTTTCGGCAGCTTGGTAGGTGGATAAATTTTTCACCC
>NZ_JAKFCQ010000059.1:0-11040 GCF_036676585.1 Robertmurraya sp. | reverse complement strand
TATTCTATTATTGCCTATACCATTGTTGTTCCGCATCTAAAGGATCATTTAGACAGACGTTCAAGTGAAGAAGGAATAGTAGCGGTTGATTTACTTAGTCCGTTAATGAATGCGTTTGTTACTAGATTTAATACAGAGCCTCATCATCAACCTGGCTTAATGCGAAAACTGGATGAGGAATACTTTAAAAAGATTGAAGCGATTGAATTTGCGGTGAAGTACGATGACGGACGGGATCCAAGGGGAGTAACAATGGCCGATATTGTTTTGATCGGAGTGTCACGGACCTCAAAAACACCTTTATCAATGTATCTGGCTCATCAACGATTTAAAGTAGCTAATGTACCATTAGTGCCTGAGATAGACCCGCCAGAGGAACTGTTTGAAATTCCACGGAAAAATTGTGTTGGGTTGATAATTTCCCCGGATAAATTAAATGAAATTCGCAGGGAACGGTTAAAGGCTATGGGAATCCCCTCTCATGCCAAATATGCAAGTTTCGAACGAATTCTTAACGAACTAGACCATGCTGAAAATATAATGAAACGAGTTGGCTGTCCGATCATCGATGTTTCAAATAAAGCAGTAGAAGAAACTGCTGGTTTAATTTTAGAAGTGTTAAAAAAGAAAAGGAGCTTTTAAAAAATGGATAAATTCGTATATTTATTTGATGAAGGTCATGGTGGTATGAAGGATTTGTTAGGGGGAAAAGGTGCAAACCTAGCAGAAATGACAAATATTGGTCTCCCGGTTCCCTTCGGATTTACGATTACTACCCAAGCTTGTAATACTTACTATGAATCTGGTAAATCGATACCAGATATAGTAGAAAAACAAACTTTAGAAGCTCTAAATCGCTTAGAAGAAAAAATGGGAAAAAAGCTGGGTGACGCACAAAATCCTTTGCTAGTGTCCGTTCGTTCCGGTTCAGTTTTCTCAATGCCTGGAATGATGGATACTATTTTGAACCTTGGAATGAATGATGAAACAGTAGTTGGTATGGCTAATTTAACAGATAACCCGCGTTTTGCTTATGATTCGTATCGCCGTTTCATTCAAATGTTTAGTAATGTCGTCCTTGAAATCGGTAGTTATTATTTCGAGCAATTTTTAGAAGAAATGCGCGAGCAAAAAGGCTATACCTCTGACCCTGAAATGACGGCAGAAGATTGGAAAGAGGTAATTGATGGCTATAAGGAAATCGTGAAAAATCATACAAAAAAAGAATTTCCTCAGAACCCATTTGATCAGCTCTTCCTTGCAATCAATGCCGTATTTAATTCCTGGAACAACCAACGTGCCATCGTATATCGCCGCCTGAATAAAATTCCAGATCATTTAGGTACTGCGGTGAACATCCAAAGTATGGTGTTTGGAAATATGGGAAATGACTCTGGAACAGGTGTTGCCTTTACTAGAAATCCCTCAACTGGTGAAAAGATTCTTTACGGTGAATACTTAATCAATGCCCAGGGCGAAGACGTTGTTGCAGGTATACGAACGCCACAGCCAATTGAAACTCTAAAGGCAGATCTACCTGGGGTTTTCAAGCAATTTGCTGAAACATGCAACCTTCTGGAGAATCATTATAAAGAAATGCAAGATATTGAGTTTACCGTAGAGAGAGGGCAGCTTTTCATTTTACAAACTCGTAATGGCAAGCGCACAGCTCAGGCAGCGATTCGAATTGCTGTTGAAATGGTGGAAGAAGGTCTTATTAATAGAGAGACAGCCTTAATGCGTGTAGACCCAGATCAATTAAACCAATTACTCCACCGTCGCATCGATGACAAACATCCGCGGACATTGTTAGCAAAAGGATTACCTGCATCGCCAGGAGCAGCTACAGGTCAAGTTGTTTTCGATGCAGATGAAGCCGAGGCTTTAGCGAACGAAGGAAAGAAAGTGATCCTTGTTAGACCTGAAACGACGCCAGATGATATACATGGTATTGTTGCATCCCAAGCGATTGTAACGAGCCGTGGCGGTATGACAAGCCACGCGGCGGTGGTTGCACGTGGAATGGGGAAAGCATGTATTTGCGGGTGTGAATCTTTAATAATTAATTTGAAAGCTAAACATTTTACTGTAGGAAAAACCATTGTAAATTATGGTGATATCATTACTATTGACGGATCCTCTGGTGAGATTATGCTGGGTGAAATACCGATGATTGATCCTGAGCTATCCGATGAGTTTCAACTTTTGCTGGCTTGGGCAGACCAGGAAAGAACTATTGGAGTTCGTGCCAATGCTGATAACCCGGAAGATGCTCTGAAAGCATTTGAATTTGGAGCAGGTGGGATTGGATTATGCCGAACTGAACATATGTTTATGGATGCTAAAAGGATTCCAATCGTACAAAAAATGATTTTAGCTGAACATTACAATGAAAGAATGGAAGCGCTTAAAGAGATTTTACCAATGCAACAAAGCGACTTTGAAGGAATATTTGAAGCGATGCAGGGTTATCCAGTTACTATTCGTTTACTAGACCCACCTCTTCATGAATTTTTACCTGATAAAGAAGAAATTTTAGTCGAAGTGACAAAGTTGCAAATCACTCACCCAGATTCAGCTGAATTAAAGGAAAAAGAGCAATTATTGAAAAAGGTTTCCCATTTAGTTGAATTCAACCCAATGTTGGGTCACCGTGGCTGCCGACTTGGTATTATTTATCCAGAAATCTATGAAATGCAGGCAAAAGCCATTTTTTATGCAGTTGTAGCGCTTGCCAAAAAAGGGATGGAAGTACAGCCAGAAATTATGATCCCGCTTGTTGGCCACGTTAACGAGTTAAAGAAAATGCGCCAGTTGGTCGTGGATATAGCAGATCGTGTTCAGGAAGAAACAGGGGAAACGTTCAAGTACACCATTGGAACAATGATTGAAATTCCACGCGCAGCCTTAACAGCTGATCAAATTGCAAAAGAAGCAGATTTCTTCTCATTTGGAACGAACGATTTAACACAAACAACATTTGGTTTTAGTCGTGACGATGCAGAAGGGAAATTCTTGCAAGCTTATATTGAAAATAAAGTGCTACCGGAAAATCCATTTGCGGTTCTTGATCTAGATGGTGTGGGTAAATTAGTTGAAACCGGTGTAAAGCTTGGACGTGAAACAAAGCCATCTTTAAAAGCAGGTATATGTGGTGAACATGGAGGAGAAAAGTCCTCAATCGATTTTTGCTATCGTGTTGGTCTGAATTATGTTAGCTGTTCACCATACCGTGTTCCTATTGCACGATTGGCGGCTGCACAAGCGACTATTCGACATGAGCAAAATATAGAAGAAATTTGTATAACAACGTAAAATTTTCAAAATGAGACGGTATCCTATTGATACCGTCTCATTTTAACTAGATTAAGTGTGAATCAATCTTTTAAAAAATCATTTGAAATTTTTTAACTTTTTGAGGGCTTCCCTTGTTTCATCTACGTATCTCATAAGACGATACGGTTTACTTAGTGCCCGTTTTGGAAACTCTCCAATGAACTTATTTAAATCATCTCTATATTCTTGTGTAAGTCTGGTTGGTTTCGATAAAATTCGTTTATAAATCTCTTTATATAATTCTCTTTTAGGATTCAGGTGCATATCAATTTTACGGTGACAATTTGTACACTCTGTACTTGAGATTTTATCGTTTAAGTACTGAACACAATGAAGTGTTTCTTCATGACAACGTGAACAATATAGGGAGACATCATACTCTGTGATTTTCAAATCAACCCCTCCTTACCATATATTCCATTAATCACCTTTAATAGGAATATCATTCCGTATTATTATGCCAATTTTGACTAGAATTTAATAATATATAATATTCGATTTTCCCTCAAAAAGGTACAAGATAAGGTTTAGTGATTAACTTTTTTTAGAATTGTACTTGCAGTTAATTCATCAGTAATTAAAACATCAATAAACTTCCCTTTTAATGCGCCTAAAATACTTTCTACTTTATGTGTCCCTTCAACAACAGCAATCACTTTTTTAACACTTTTTAGTTCTTCCAAGGTAATGCCAATCACTTTCGTATTTAATGTATCATGGATAGGCTGACCATCTTCATCAAAAAATCGAAAACCAATATCTCCAACGGTCCCCACTTCCCGAAGATGAAGTAGATCCTCTTCTTGAAGGTATCCAAGCTTCATTAAAGTGGAGTCAGTAAAAGGGTTCCCAATACCAATCAATGCGATATCTACATTCCTTCCGCTTTCTAATACGGTTTGGACATCCTGCATTCCCATCAGCCGATCTTTCAATTCTTCCGTTTCAACAATAGCCGGAGCATATAAATAAGTACACGTACTGTGTAACTTTTTGGCTAGTTCGCTTGCAAGCTGATTCGCATGGATTTGCACTTGTCTCACACCCATTCCACCTTCCAATGGAACAACCATAACTTCTTCTCTTCTCTCATAAGGGTATTCAAGGACTAGGTTAGACAGTGTCTCTCCCCATGAAATCCCAATGCTTTTAACGTCTTTCATATTATTTGAAATATAGTTGGCACCAGCTTGACCTACTTCCCTTTTAGCCATTTCACCGGTTAATCCGTTATTTGGAACAACCACTACATCATTAAGACCAAAATATCGTTCTAGCTTCCGCTCTAACTCTACTGTGTGGACACTTTCATCCTTAATATACACCTTAACGATCCCTTCATCCTTAGCCTTTTGAAGCAATTTGGATATAACAGGTCTTGAAACACCTAATTTTTCGGCAATCTGTGCCTGCGTCCAGCCATCATTATAATACATACTGGATACCTTCACCAATTGTCTCTTCTCTTGCCAATCCACATTAGCCATCTCCCTTCACGGCAATGATTTAATAACAAATGTAATGTATATGAACATTTTATACCATAATTTTTTAAAAATCATCTCACCTATAGCAAAAGTGCCGAGAATATTCATTCTCGGCACCTACCTTTAAGAACTCTTATATGTTCTCCCACCATCTAGTAGTAAAATTTGGCCGTGTACATATTTACCCTCATCACCGCTTAAATATTTTACAGCATTACATACATCTTTAGGCGTACCCAGACGTCCAATTGGTATTTCTTTTCTTAAACATTCCTTTGACTCGTCTGTCGGATATAAAACATCCAGCATATCCGACTCAATTACCCTTGGTGCCACAACATTTATATTAATATTGTTATTCCCCAGATCCTTAACAAGAGATCTCATTAAACCAAATGCCCCGCCCTTTGATGATGTATAGTGAATTCCCCCACCAGAACCTGTGATCGCAGAACCAGATCCAATAATAACGACACTTCCCCCAGGTTCCATTAAGGGATAAATAGACTTTATACTATAAAATAGTCCGTGAAGATTAACAGCCATCGTCTTTTTCCAAGTAGCCCAATCTATATCAAGGAAATTTACCGTTCTAGTGATACCTGCCGAGTAAACAAGTGTATGAATAGTTCCAAACTTCTCCTGTATTTCATTCGCCAGGGATTTCACACTCTCCCATGAACCTGCATCCACCTCAAAAGGGAATAGATTATTCAGACCACTTTCTGTAATTACTTTGTTTAACATATTTTTATTTATATCTGCAACGGCAACATGATGCCCTTCTGCACCAAAATTCAAAGCAATTTCTTTACCAATCCCGTTTGCTCCACCAATAATAAGGATATTTTTTTCTTTCAATTTTTTAACACCTCATTATCATTGCTTAGTTCATCAACTTCATAATCAAGATATGGTGAACATAGAAGTAAAGCCTTATTAGCCATTGCCTCTATTATTCTTGTTTTTTCATAAGTAGCTAGTTTTTTATCATGAAGAGATGCAGGCGGACAAACTCCCTTCACTTTAATACCTCTTCCCTTAAACTCTCTAGAAAGGCCTCTAGTAAACGATTCTAAGGCACTCTTAGTTGCAGCGTAATGAGGTCCTATCTCTCCTGTTTCAGCTGAACGTGAAGATATATTAATAATTGTCCCTTCACCTACTTGAAGCATAAATGGTAAAATTTCTTGACAACAAAGAAATGGGACATCTAAATTCGTTTCAAATGTGTCTAGCCATTTCTCTGTAGTTAGCTGATCTATAGATTCTATTGCAACCTTTTCTGCATGATTAACAAGTATATCAATTTTACAACTTTTCTCAATAATCTTACTTACAACTGACCTAACAGCCTCAGGTGTATGTAGGTTATCTGTTATTACATAGGCAGTGCCACCAAAAGAAAGGATTTTTTCTTGAAGATTAGCAGCATCTTCCTCATTAAAGCGATGAATCCAAACCTCTGCTCCAGCCTTAGCAAGCTTTTCACAAATTTTTGCACCTAGATTATCGTCCACACCAGTTACAAGTGCTACTTTATGATTTAATGTTAAATCAAACATGACTTCCCTCTTTTCTACGGTTTTATTAGTACTTTTAAAACCTTTTCAGATGGATTATGTGCACATTCAATTGCCTTATCAAGCTCTGATAATGGAAAACGGTGGGTAATCATATTTTCTACATCAAACACTTTATTTCTTAACATTTGGATGGCACTCTCATAGTTATATGGATTAGATGAATAAGAACCAATTACTTTTATTTCATCATTAAAAAACCTGGAAGCTGGTATGGCTATATCTGTGTCTTTAAATGGAGCAAAAACTAATACAGTACCACCACTTGCTACACACTCCATTGCTTGAGGAAGAAGTGACTGAATTCCCGCTGAAATAATAACAATATCTGCTCCCTTTCCATTTGTTAGCTCCATTACCTTTTTAACTACTTCTTCATTTTGGCTGTTTATTGCTTCATCCGCTCCAAATTCTATCGATTTCTCGAGACGATAAGGATTTATATCGCTAACAATAATCTTTGATGCTAGCAAATGCTTTACGATTTGAATTTGAAGAAGGCCAATTTGGCCAGCACCCATAATAAAGACTGTATCTCCAGGTTGAGTGTCAATTAATTCAAACCCATGGAGACAGCAGGCGATTGGCTCAACGAGCGCACCTTCCTCATAACTCATCCCATCCGGGAGTCGCCCCATCGTGTGTCTTACATGTAAAGCGGGAACACGAATATATTCTGAAAAACCACCTGGGTCAAGATTTGTTTGTTTAAATTGATCACAAAGGCTGTATGAACCTCTTTTGCAATAATGACATGTGAAACACGGAACATGATGGGCTACAAATACTCTGTCACCCACTTGATAATCTTCTACTTTGCCTCCTACTTTAATTATTTCTCCTGAGACCTCATGACCTAGAACAGTTTGTGGGGGAACCTTTTGATCAAGTACTTTATGAATATCTGTACCGCAAAGTCCACATGCATGCATTTTTATTAATACCTCATCCTCCCCAATGCTAGGAATTGGGCGGTCTTCACACCTTATGTTTTCTTTGTCATAAAAGGCCGCTACTTTCATTCGTAATTCTTTGTCCTTAGATTCATTTTGACTGTACTGAGTCACAACGTTCACGAATCCCACATCCTTCCAATTGACTTTCGATAACTTCTAATAATTCCTTATATCCTTCGAGATTACTAGATACCCAGTATCTACCACCTAATAGACGATATTTCCCAATTCTTATAAAAGCCTTTCCTACATAACCGTAGTCTTTAAGTGTCAGTTCATCTACGTCTTTCCATTTATACTCATGCTTTCTCCAAAACCCTTCAAAAATAATGGATTCAGGTGTTAACGTAATACTAGATGGATTATTTAAACCTATAAGAGAAGATATTAATAATAGAGGCATTGCTACTAAGATTAGTTGATATATACCCAATGGGCCATTCATTATTACTCCATGTACTGCCCATATAAACAAACCAATCATTAAAACCACCGGAAAAATAATAGAAAGCCAAAGTACATGTGTACTGTATCGATAGTGCTTCATAACCCTTCCCCCATTTGTAGAAAAAGCAAAAAAACTCTAAATTAGTTTTTTTGCTTTTTCTTCTTTTTGTTATTTATTCAATATAGCTAATAATTTTTTGAATATCAGCATCAATTCCAACTCCTGTAAGGAAAGAAATCGTTTGAATAACTGGTGTGTCTCCAGTATCACTAACCGGTGTAGTCGTAACAATTAAATCTGCTCCTCTGGCCTTTGAAGGTACCTCAGATGCTTTACATTGTTCAACAATAACATTTATGCCTTTGTTCTTTAGTGTTTCTTCTATCTTCTTCGCTACTACAGTTGATGTTGCAACCGCTGTTCCACAAGATACTAAGATTTTCTTTGCCATAATAAATTCCCCCTATGTTAATTTCATTAGTTATTGTTTAAGCCTTGAACGCATTTCCATTTTCCCCTGTTGTAATAACAGGCTTTAACGTCTTTGGATCTAATCCCATTTCATTTGCATATTGTTTTTTAATGTCATTTCGTACCCAGTACCAAAGTAAAGCATAGGCAGCCGCTGCAACAATTGCTCCAATAAAGTATGGGTTACTCGGATCTAATAAGCGAACAATAATCCATGGAATAACGTGGGATCCTAAATCAATCCCAGAAATTTGGGTTGCTCCCTCAGGGAAATCAAAACCGACTGCTCTTCCCATTGTTGTTGCTAAATCTGCAAGATTAGTAGCAATAAAGAATACAATCATTAAAGTTACGATACTATTGATAATACCTCGAATAATATTTCCTCTTGCTGCTGCAACTGCCCAAACCACAGTGAATGGAAGAACCGCAAAATCTGCAAAAGGTAACATTCCGTTATACGGAAGAATTACAGCTAATAATAGAGTGATAGGAACCATGATTAACGCAACAGCCATATTAGATGCGGTTCCAATTACGATTGCTGTATCAAGGCCAATATAAACATTTTTCCCTGGGAACTTTTTGTTAATTAGGTCTCGAGCTCCTTCAGAAATAGGAATAAGTCCTTCCATCAAAAGCGCTACCATTCTTGGCATTAGGATTAATACTGCCGACATTTGTATACCCAATGTTAGAATTCCTTTTGCATCGTACCCCCCTAGGAATCCGATGAGAAGACCTAGTACTAACCCCATTACAAGTGGTTCACCGAATATACCAAATTTCTTTTTTAACGTTTCAGGGTCTGCCTCAATTTTATTAATTCCTGGTATTTTGTCTAAGATTCTGTTACTTGCGTAGGTGATAGGAGCAAAGTTAACTGTCTCGGAATGAGCCATTGACACTCCCTTCAGACCAAAATGGTGTTCAACCGCTGGAGCAGTCCAGTCTGCCAACTTAAGTGTAATAGCTGAAACAATTAATCCCACAGCAATTGCTAGAATCATATTGTCATAAGCATAATAAGTAACAGAAGCAGCAAAGATTAGATGCCAGAAGTTCCAAATATCTACGTTAAGCGTCTTAGTTAAATTCGTAGATAGCATGATTACATTTAATACTAATACTAGTGGAATCATTAATGGTGCAACTGGTGTACCAAATGAAATGGCCGCACCTATTGGCCAACCCACATCGAGAATATCAAGATTCAGCCCTAATTTTTCAACCATGGCTTGAGCAGCAGGTCCAATTGCTCCGGATAAAAGGCCAATAACAAGATTTACCCCTATAAATCCAATCCCGATAGTAATACCAGCAGTAAATGACCTTTTGAAGCCTTGCTTTAAAAACAAACCAAAAACCGTCATAATGATTGGAAGCATGATCGAAGGACCTAAATCTAATACAAAATCAACAGCTTGCTTAATCATTGAAAGACCCCCTAGTTTTAAGTTAGCGCTTACATTTATGGTGAAATAACATCCTAAACACTAATTTGGTTTAACTCTTTGTCTAAAATATCAACAACTTCTTTAGCAGATTGTGCATCTTTTAGCTGGGACATCGCTGCTTCATTTTGAAAAACATCCATTAATCTTTCTAGCATAACCAATTGCTTTGAGGGTTCTGTAATAGCTAACATTAGCACAATTTCAACGTTTACTGATGTTTCCGGACTACCCATCATTTTAAATTCAACAGGATTCTCTAATATTGCAACCGAAATCATAGGGCTTATCACATGCTCTGGATCTGTATGAGGAATCGCCACTCCCATAGTTGCTAGTGGTAATCCAGTTGAAAAAACTTTTTCTCTTTCTAATATGGCTGGTAGAAAAGAGTCTTTTACATAATTGAGCTTCTTCAATTCTTCACACAGAACCGCAATGACCTCATCACTATTTTTTGCTTTTACATTCAAACGAACTACCTTTTCATCAAGATTTATTAATTTTCCCATAATATATCCCTCCTTCTTTATGTATTACTGAAACAAGCCTTTTACTTTTGTTCAGGTGTGTTACATTTGTAGTTATCATAAAATATCATAACGAAACAGTCAAGTTGTTTTTAGATAATTCTAACTATTAACATTTTTCGACATTAAATAAAAAGTGGACAATTACACGAAAAAGCCTACAAAAAGTAAGCTTTTAACGTGCAAATTCTACTATACAGCAGATTGTATTGCTTTTTGTGTTTTTAGTTTATTGACCGCATTCACTGCGGCTTCGTAGAAAGTCTCTGATAATGACGGATGCGGATGAATCATTTTGGCAGCCTCATCTATCGTCCCTTCTAAATACATGAAAGCTGAAGCTTCTGAGATCATTTCCGTTACATGTGACCCGGCCATAACCACACCGATGATTTCACCGTATTTTGCCTCATAGATAATCTTTGTAAATCCTTCCGGTTCTCCAGCACTCAGTGCTTTCCCACTACCAGCAAAGTCGAATTTTTCTACACGTACATCAAGCCCCTGCTTTTTCGCTTCCTCCTCGGACAGACCAACGGAGGCGATTTCAGGGAGCGTATAAATACAACGGGGCATGACTTTATAGTCGATAACATCCATCTCTCCAGCAGCATTATTCGCGGCAACAATTCCTTCTGCACTTGCTGCGTGTGCGAGCTGCCAACCGCCGATTACATCCCCAACTGCATAAACATGATCGTGAGTGGTTTCCATCTTTTCATTAACTTTAATGAAGGGGCCGTTCTGTTCTAGATTAAGTTCTGTGACTGCGGAT
>NZ_JAKFCQ010000058.1:0-30684 GCF_036676585.1 Robertmurraya sp. | reverse complement strand
TGCCCACGTGTTACTCACCCGTCCGCCGCTAACCTTTGGGAGCAAGCTCCCAAAGATCCGCTCGACTTGCATGTATTAGGCACGCCGCCAGCGTTCGTCCTGAGCCAGGATCAAACTCTCCAAAAAAGAGTAAGATTAGCTCTTAAAGTTAAAACGTTGGCTAGTGTGTATTTCAACACTAATCATTTTTTTGTTGACGTATGATTTGTTTAGTTTTCAAAGAACAATTTGATTTGTTGGAGCGGGTGATGAGAATCGAACTCACGACATCAGCTTGGAAGGCTGAGGTTTTACCATTAAACTACACCCGCATATTATTATTTTATAAGATGGTCGGGAAGACAGGATTCGAACCTGCGACCCCTTGGTCCCAAACCAAGTGCTCTACCAAGCTGAGCTACTCCCCGTTATTCAAAATGGCGCGCCCGAAAGGAGTCGAACCCATAACCTTCTGATCCGTAGTCAGACGCTCTATCCAATTGAGCTACGGGCGCTCTTTTTAAAGAAGCAACTTTTATATAATATCATAACCACATTTTAATGTCAAACACTTTTTTGTAGTTTTTCTTGGTGCGGCCGAGAGGACTTGAACCTCCACGGGGTTGCCCCCACTAGGCCCTCAACCTAGCGCGTCTGCCATTCCGCCACGACCGCTCATATAAGAGCGATAGTATATATTATATACGATTCCTCCCAGTCAATCAACTGGAAATGAATGGTGCGGGTGAAGGGAGTCGAACCCCCACGCCTTGCGGCGCTAGATCCTAAGTCTAGTGCGTCTGCCAATTCCGCCACACCCGCATAATGATAAGTTGTATTACTCAATAAAAATGGTGAGCCATGAAGGACTCGAACCTTCGACCCTCTGATTAAAAGTCAGATGCTCTACCGACTGAGCTAATGGCTCGTACAAATAAGAAAAAAATTGCCTTAAAATAAAAAAATGGCTGGGCTAGCTGGATTCGAACCAACGCATGACGGAGTCAAAGTCCGTTGCCTTACCGCTTGGCTATAGCCCAACAATATGGCGGTCCCGACCGGGATCGAACCGGCGATCTCCTGCGTGACAGGCAGGCATGTTAACCGCTACACCACGGGACCATTTTTGGTAGTATAATAATTTAGAAGTGACCCCTACGGGATTCGAACCCGTGTTACCGCCGTGAAAGGGCGGTGTCTTAACCGCTTGACCAAGGGGCCATATTTTTTAAAAGATGATGAAAGTTACTGGCGGAGAAGGAGGGATTTGAACCCTCGCGCCGGTTACCCGACCTACACCCTTAGCAGGGGCGCCTCTTCAGCCTCTTGAGTACTTCCCCAAAATGGCTCCACAGGCAGGACTCGAACCTGCGACCGTTCGGTTAACAGCCGAATGCTCTACCAACTGAGCTACTGTGGAATAAGAAAAGTGTTTATGTCGTAATCTCGACTCTTTATATTATATTGAGACAAGCTGTGAAAGTCAAGGGGAATTTTTAATTACTTATTTCCGCTCATGTCAGTCACGGAATAACAATTTAACATCTTTTTCTCCAACTGTCAAACATGAATTTCAATTAACTTTCCCCGGCACTTTCCACAAACATACTTTGATATATTGATCCTTCTTTTTCTCCTATATTGCTGAGCGCATCCAGAGCACTTATATATACGAACAGTCTTTGCTGATTTAACTTCAGGGCGGTTTGGGAGAGTAGAACAAAATCGTGGTGCATTCACTTTTTTAAGAAGGGTTTTAAAGTCATGATCTCTGTGTTGATAACCTTTTCCCTCTAAATGCAAATGATAATGACATAATTCATGCTTAATAATGCCGATTAATTCTTGCTCTCCAAGCTGTTCTAGATAACTTCGATTAATTTCAATATTATGAGACCTTAACATATAACGTCCACCTGTTGTTCGAAGACGGGAATTAAAAAAAGCAGTATGTCGAAATGGCTTGTTAAAGAACTGTAAGGAAATTTCCTCAACTAATTTTTGTAACTCTTTATCCTCCATACACCCACCTCCGTTCCTAACTAAACAAAAATTTCTATGAACATGACAACCCATTATAGCATACATTGAATATACCCCTTGAAATTTGTGCTAGGAGGTATGTCTATGCCTACTTGGTTTCAAAATCAGATGCAGAAAGCATTTTTAGAGAAAAATGCCTATCAAATAAAACTCCTTAACCAATGTTGGTTTTTTTACAGAAAAAAACACCGTTCATCGTAAACGGTGTTTTCTTTTTCTAAGGTTGCAGCATCGTTAAGGCGACTCTGCCTTTTTGTTGGTCGACACTATCCACCCACACGGTTACTACATCTCCAACGGAAACAATATCGAGCGGATGCTTTACAAAGCGATTGCTTAGTTTGGAAATATGAACAAGTCCGTCTTGCTTTACTCCAATATCAACGAACGCTCCGAAGTCCACTACGTTTCGAACGGTTCCTTGAAGCTCCATTCCTGCTTTTAAATCTTCAAGCTTTAATACATCTTTCTTTAATAATGGCGCAGGAAGTTCGTCACGTGGGTCTCTTTCCGGTCTAACTAACGCATCGAGAATATCCTTTAGCGTTAATTCCCCGATCTCAAGCTCTGCCGCAATAGCTTTTATGTCAACAGCTGATAATGTTGTTTTTAGTGCTTCAGAACCTAAGTCTGCTGATATAAAACCTAATTTACTTAGGAGATTTTTAACCGCTTGGTAATTTTCCGGATGGATACCTGTTCGGTCGAGCGGTTCTTTTCCATCGATAACACGTAGAAATCCAATGGCTTGCTCATATGTTTTTGCACCTAACCTCGGAATTTTCTTTAACTGTGTTCGATTGACAAACTTCCCTTCTTCTTCACGTTTCTTAACGATATTGGTTGCTACTGTTTTTGAAAGACCGGCAACATATTGAAGCAATGAAGCAGAAGCTGTATTTACATTCACACCTACTTGGTTAACAGCTGTTTCCACGACAAAAGTTAATGACTCAGATAACCTTTTTTGAGACACGTCATGTTGATACTGACCCACACCAACTGATTTTGGATCAATTTTAACTAATTCTGCTAATGGATCTTGCAAACGTCGGGCAATGGAAACCGCACTTCGCTCCTCAACCTGAAAATCAGGAAATTCTTCTCGAGCTAGATCAGAAGCAGAGTAAACACTAGCACCCGCTTCGTTAACAATCAAATAATATATTTCTCTTTTTTGATCTTTTAGCATATCTACTACAAACTGCTCCGTTTCCCGGGAGGCAGTCCCATTTCCTACTGCTACCATCTCAACTTCATATGTTTCAATGATTTCTTTAAACTTTTTCTCAGCTTCTTGTCTCTTCGATACAGGTGGATGAGGATAGATCACATCTATTCGAAGGACCTTCCCTGTTTCATCCACTACAGCTAACTTACATCCTGTTCGATAAGCTGGGTCCACACCAAGAACTACCTTTCCTTTCAAAGGTGGTTGGAGCAGAAGATTTCTTAAATTCTCAGAGAATATATGGATCGCTCTTTCTTCTGCTTTTTCCGTTAGCTCATTACGAATTTCTCTTTCTATTGAAGGTTGAATTAATCTCTTATAGCCATCTTCAACGGCCTCGACAACCGTCTCAACAACAAAGGAACTAGAATTCTTAATCCATTTTTTCGTTAAATAATCCATGTTACGTTCAACATTCGGCTTAATCGCTACCCGTAAAACATCTTCTTTCTCCCCCCGATTGAGAGCAAGCGTACGATGGGGAACAACTTTGATAATAGGCTCCGAATATTCATAATACATTTCATAAACTTTTTTCTCGTCTTTTTCCATATCCTTAACTGTTGCTTCAACAAATCCAGTTTTAGCTGTCTCACTTCTTATCCATTTTCGTGAATCCGCGTCGTCTGAAACCCATTCAGCGATAATATCCTTCGCCCCGTTTATCACTTCTTCAATAGAGTGAACCTCAAGCTCGTCCGACAAAAATTCACTCGCCTTCTCGTCTATCGAACCATTTACAGGGAAGGTTACTAACCATTCCGCAAAAGGCTCTAATCCTTTTTCCTTCGCTACAGTTGCCTTTGTACGTCTTTTTTGTTTATACGGTCGATACAGATCTTCAACCTCTTGAAGCTTAATGGACTTTTCTATCTGACTTTTTAACTCCACTGTCAGTTTCCCTTGTTCTTCAATAATCCGAATAACCTCTTCTTTTCTTTGCTCGAGGTTTTGTATGTATTGCCAACGTTCCATAATGTCACGAATTTGTACCTCATCCAATGCACCCGTTTGTTCTTTACGGTATCTGGCAATGAACGGTAGAGTGTTACCTTCTTCAAGTAATGAAATAACATTGTTCACTTGTTTGAAATTTAAATTCTGCTCTTTTGCTACCGTTTGTAAGAGTTCCTTACGCTTATCTATTGTTTGATCCAATGTACTTTTCCTCCAACACGAATGTCTTTTTCCTTATTTTATCAAAGATTTCAAGTGCATCAAAATGGTACTCATAAAAAAGAGCTACCCCTTTATGTACAGGTAACCCTAATGTAACGTCCCTATAATAAATGTTGAATCATCCATTTTCGAAGTGAACCTCTCCCTTAGTTGATTCGCAATACATTCATTCGATAGCCCGGAACTTAATAGTGATTTTACTCCGTTTGGCGTGATGCCATCCGAATGTATAAGAAATTTTGAGTTTGCTTGATAAAAGTATCTCTTCGTATTAAATCTTACTGGTTTACCAGATAAATATCCTGAGACCGGTAGTGGGTAGGTTAGTTCACCTTTTTCTGAGTATAAAAAGAAACGGATATTCCCTACACAACTATAGTGAAATTCCTTTGATTGAAAAAAAACCTTCAGTACTGCTACTGCAGCTCCTCTTTTCTGAAAAAGAGCCTGATTGCATTTTTTCATTAACTCTTCAACATCCTCATAATGATATTGTTGGACAACATCAACCACTGCTGAAGATGACTCATTTGCAAGTTTTCCACTGCCCAGACCATCCGCGACGACACAGGTAAAATAATCATCCTGGAGAACGAAGTAATAACTATCTCCGCATTCATACTTACCTTCCTTAGTTGTTTGTTGAACAATCACTTCTATTGGCCTCGTCACGATAAGCACTCCGAGCTGTTATGATCTGAACGTATGGCATCTTGAAGCTTTTTTATCGCTTTTCTCTGCAATCTTGAAACATGCATCTGTGAAATACCTAATTTTTCCCCAGTGTCTTTTTGACTGAGATTGTCCAAATACGTATATTGGATAATCTCCCTTTCTCTGTCTGTTAGAACATGTAGAACCTTGTCTAGTACGAGCTTTTGGTTCACTTTTTCATAACCCTCATCAATGTTCCCTACCACGTCCAATAACGTGACAGTCCCTCCATCAGAATCAGCCTCAATGGAATGATCAACAGACAACGCCTGATAACTTCTTCCCATCTCCATCGCTTCTAGTACATCCTCTTCGGTTTCTTGCAAGGCTTCAGCAATTTCCCATACTTTTGGAGAACGCTGGAGAGTAGTTGTTAATTCCTCAACAGTTGCTTTGATTCTTGGTCCTAGTTCTTTTATTCTTCTGGGAACATGAATACTCCAGGTTTTATCTCTTAAAAACCGCTTGATTTCTCCAACAATTGTAGGTACAGCAAAAGCTTCAAAGCTTCTTCCAAAATCCTCATCGTACCTTCGAATAGCACCTAAAAGACCAATATTCCCCACTTGGACAATGTCCTCATGATAGGATTTTCCTTTTGAATACTTTCGGGCAATCGTTTCAACTAAGCTTTTATAATGTAGAACCAACTGGTTTTGAGCTTCATCATCCTGGTTTTGCTGATAAGCTTTTATATATCGATGAATTTCTTCTTTTGATAGCGAATTAGGTTGAGATTTGTTCTGCATTCCTCTCCACCTGCTCCCCTTCTAGGTATTTGGTCATAAAAACCGTCACACCTTCATTCTGATGAATAACAACTTCATCCATCAGTGTCTCTATCAAGTAAAGCCCTAGGCCTCCTTCACGCATAAACTCAACTGGTTCATTCCCACGATAAGGACCTACCTTTTCTCGAGCCGATTGAAAATCGAAACTCTTACCGCTATCAGCCACGATGACTTCCAGTCTATCACCATATGACGCAAAACCTACTGCAACCGCTCCAAGCTTCCCTGTTTTATAGGCATGCTGAACAGCATTTGTTATCGCTTCACTTGTAGCAATCTTCAAATCTTCAATTTCATCAAACGAAAAACCCATCCGACTTGCAATTGCAGATAATGTTAACCGAATCACACCTACGTATTCCGGCTTAGCAGGAATTTTCATTTCAATGTAGTCACAAACTTCCGTCATTTTGGTTCACCCTCAATCTGGCTAATATTCATAATATCAGCTAGCCCGGTGATCTCAAAAAGTCTCTTTAACCGATCAGAAAGTCCAACTAACTGAAATTCCCCATTACTTGAGCGCACATTTTTAAACGTCCCAACAAACACACCTAAGCCTGTGCTATCCATATATTCTACTCCAGAAAGATTAATAATCATGTTCACTCCGTTTCTCTCGGACAGAGGAAACAGTGTTTCTCTTAGCTTCGGTGCTGTATAAACATCAATTTCACCTGTTACATCAACAGCAACACGACCATCACTTTCCGTGATATCTAACTTTATGTTCATATTATCCACCTCTTTACAAGTCAATTGCTCTTATTCGATACCCTGAAAAATTAGTACTTAAACATTTCTTTTCAAGATTATTAAAGTAAAATCATCACGCAATTGAAAGTGTTGGAGCTTCTCTAGCTCTTTATATATGTTGGTTACAATCTCCTGTGAAGGCAAATGGATATATTTTTTTATATAAGAGATTAATGTTTCTTTTTCTATAAATCCTTCTTCTGAGCGACATTCTGTAACACCATCTGACATCAAGATAATCATGTCCCCAACATGTATTTCTTGCTCAAACTGCTTATATTTCGTCCGTTTCTCTACTCCTAATAGCAAACCCTTTGCCTCAATTTCAGTAAATTCTCCCAATTGCGCACGGTAAAGAAATCCCGGCTCATGACCAGCAGAAGAATAGGCAAACGTATGTTTTACAGGATGATACACCCCATAGAACATGGTAATAAACATACTACGATCCACATTTTGTTCAACGACCCGATTAAGATTTTCTAACACCTTACTCGGTTCTTGTTGATTATCCGGTTGGCTATCCATCGCATATTTGATCATGGACATACACAAGGCTGCTGGGATTCCTTTCCCAATCACATCTGCAATAGCTATACTTATATTATTCATTTCATCTTGAACAAAATGATAATAATCTCCATTCATATGCTTTGCGGGAACACTAATAGCACCTATATCAAGCCAAGGAACAGAAGGGACATTGGTTCCTAATAATGTTTGTTGTACATTAGCAGCAATCTCCATTTCCGTTCTTAGTTCCTGCTGCTTATGGCGCAAACTTTGATGCTCTCTATAAGCAAGACCGTACCCTAACATGACTTCTAGTAACATATCAAAGGAAAGCGATACTTCTTCTGGTAGTTCCGGATACATTTCATTCATAAGAGTTTTATGTAAACTGATGATTTCCTCAGGAGAGATTCGATGCTCGATCGACTTTCTACTGAACTTTTGGCCCTGATAGAGCACTTGTTCAGAAGGGTCGTTTATGTACTTTTCAAGTATGTGCCGATATTTTGCCTCCATCAATTCTCGGAAATCCATAAAAATGCTCCCCCTAACGAACCCACTTAGTTGCCGTTATCTCTGTTCCATTACCCGGGCTTGAGTTAATCCCAAACTCATCCATCAAGCGTTTAACCCCTGGCAATCCAGCTCCTAAACCACCTGAGGTAGAATATCCATCCTCCATTACTTGCCTTATATCCTTTATACCAGGTCCATTGTCAATCGCTACTACCTTCAATCCCGCTTTACCGCTCTCATATAGTTTTTCAATGCAGATTTGGCCCTGACCAGCGTATAAATAAATATTTCTCGCTAATTCACTAATAGCAGTTGTGATTCTGGCCTGATCTACAGTTCCAAATCCAAGCTCTTTTGCCACATTTCGGCCTAGCTGCCTAGCTGCAACGATGTCCCATTCATTAATGATTTTTACGCAGGATTGGATTCCCATTCGGTTATTCCCCCAATTCCTGATGTAATTTCTCCAAACCTTTTTCTAGATCCAAAGCCGTTAGGACGTCATCTAAACCAATTCCTAACTCTATAAGAGTAATCGCCACCGCTGGCTGAATACCTGTAATGACAACTTTAGCACCCATAAGTTTAGACATGTTAATTACATCACCAAGCACCTTTGCGATGAATGAATCAATAAAATCAATGGAAGTTATATCAATTACAACACCATTAGCGCTTGTTTCGTGTATTTTATGTAGCAAATCTTCCTGAAATTGAAGGGCCGTTTGATCGTCCAATTCCCATTGAATCGATACTAGTAAACAATTGTATAATTTTAGAATTGGTATCCTCAATTTTCTCCCCCCGTGCTGATAATCTTCTTGTTCATTATTTCAAGGGCTGACTCAATTCCCTTTTTTAGTGTATTTTTTGTTGTAATTTGATTTAAATTAATCCCAAGATTGACGATGGTCTGTGCTATTTCCGGACGAATCCCTACTAGCATACATTTAGCCCCAACTAGCCTAACTGCATCGGCAGCTTGAATGATATGATGAGCGACCATTGTATCAACAACTGGTACACCAGTAATATCTATAAGAACAACTTCTGAGCGATTTCTTACCACACCATTTAACAGGCTTTCCATGATCTGTTTTGCCCTCTCCGTGTCTATTGTCCCAACAAGAGGCATGACTGAAATGCCATCAAACACGGGAATTAATGGAGCGGACAATTCTTGAAGAGCGATTTTTTGGAGTGAGACCGTTCGCTCCCAAGTTGAAGAATATACATTAACAATTTCATTTGTCATCGGACTTATCCAGTTATCAAAGTCATAAATGATTTCCATTCGGTTCTCTTCATTTACATTGCCTGAAGCGTTCATTCCTTCAAAAGCAATCCTTGCAAAGTCTCGTAATCCGTCCGTAACAAAACTTAAAGGCCACGCAAGCCTAACTACTTTTTCAGCAAACTCTACAAGCTTTTCACTATATTTTTCATCAGAATCTTGTAGATTAGAAACAATTAGATCAATGAACTCTCGGCTTGTCCCTACGAATACTTGGTCAGAAACTACCTTTAGGACCCGTTCATCTGATTTTTCTTTCATGCTCTCGATCCACTTTGTTAGTATCTCTTCCCGATTCGTTTGAATATACTGTTCAATAGCTTTGTTCATTATATCCTCCCAATTTTAACATGATAAGTTACTTCTTAACGGATTGTCTTTAAACTGTAACGTAAGCTTAAAACCCAAATTCTGAACCTATCAATAATGATATCAATTTTATGCGAAAGCTTAAACTAAATATGACAATATTGCGACTTTGTTACATACCCTTTTTTTCGAGCATCTAAACACAAAAGCGGTTAGCCCGTTTAGCAACGTATAAACTGGAATCAAAAAAAGGATAGCACTATGGCCATCCCCCTTTTGCACACAATGATTTCTTTTTCATACAATAAAAAAACGCCCTTAGTAGAGCGTATTTTTAGAATTCAATTAGACCTAGGCTAATTTGTAAAGCTTCGTCCACTTTCTCCATCATTTCGTCATCGAGATGAGTGATCTTATCGGTCAGACGTTGTTTATCAATTGTACGAATTTGTTCCAACAGGATAACTGAATCTCGTTCGAAACCATAGCGTTTCGCATCAATTTCAACGTGAGTAGGCAGTTTCGCTTTCTGAATTTGAGCTGTAATGGCTGCAATAATCACTGTGGGACTGAACCGATTCCCGATATCGTTTTGGATCACAAGAACTGGACGAACGCCACCTTGCTCGGAACCAACAACTGGGGATAGGTCTGCAAAATAAACGTCACCACGTTTGACAATCAAAGGATTATCCCCCACTTACTAGACGTTCAACTGTGTGTTCTGCCTCATACTCTGCTTGAAACGCTTCTGAAGCAATTGTTAAGTTGATCTTCGCCATCTCCATGTAGCCTCTTCGCATGGATTCACGAATTTGTCTCTTTTTCCGCTCACGCAAGTACATTTTAGTAGCTTGATAAATGAATTCGCTTCTGTTCACATTCTCCTGTTTCACAAAACCGTCCAATTCGGTTAAAAGATGTTGCGGTAATTTCACCATAATTTCTGTTGTTGCGCTGGACTCAGACACAAACATACACCTCCACCATCACTACACACCATTTTATCTCTACCATATTTTATAATAACACCAATCCACAACAATGCAAAGGGGAATAAGTCATACTTCAGTATTATCCACCAAAAAATTACCCTTTTATTCATGAAGTCTCCAAAGATTCATAAATATGGTGCTTTTTCTATAAATCCTTATTCTAAAAGGGTTTCAACTATACATAAGATTGTAAAATATCGTTTCTTTGCTCAATCATTTTTCCATATTTTTTATAAATCCTAGGCACACGACTTGAAATAATACAAGGAACTTCATAATTGATTGTTTCTAGTTTGGTTGCAATTTCATTCATTGAAATGTCATCCGCTTCTTGTTCTCCAATAAGTGTAACAAGTGTTCCAACGGGAAGTTCTTTAGGTAATCTAACCATGCATTGATCCATGCAAATCCGACCAACAATCGGTACTCTATCTCCTTCAATTAGTACCTCTTGACCGTGCAGCTTTCGAATCCAACCATCCGCATAACCAATCGGCAACGTGCCTATCCACTCAGGCTCCTCAGCCGTATACGTGGCACCATAGCTAACCGATTCCCCTTTTTCTAACTTTTTTACATGAATAAGCCTTGTGTGAAGAGAAAATGCTTGTTGTAACGGAAACGGTAATACTGCCTCCATTTCTAATGATGGGGTGAGCCCATACATCCCAATGCCAAACCGAATAGCATTAAATGTCGCTTCACCAAATCGAAAGGATGCTGCACTGTTGCTCGCATGGATAATGTCCGGTTTAACGCTTAAATAGGATAAAAGCTCGTGAAAACGTGAGAGTTGCTTTCGGAAATAGCCCTCTTCTAGCTCATCCGCTGTAGCAAAGTGAGTATAGATTCCCTCAAAAAGAAAACATCCACTTGATTCTAGCAGCTCCTCAATGGATGTTAATTCTTCCCTTGAACGGACACCAATTCTTCCCATACCTGTATCAAGTTTTATATGAATAGATAATTTTTCTCCCTCACCTAACATTCCCTTTGCTTGCTGTAACCATTCATATCGAAATACAGTTAATGTAATATTATTTTTAACAGCAACTGGTGTATCCTCTGGACGACTAGCTCCTAATACAAGGATTGGAGCTGTTATTCCTTTTTTCCTTAGAGCAATTGCCTCATCTAAAAAGGCAACTGCCAAATAGGTGGCCCCTGCTTCTAAAGCAGCCCTAGCTACTTGTATATCACCATGACCGTATGCATTGGCTTTAACAACCGCGATCATTTGTACGTGATTTGGCAAATGTTTTTTCAACTGCGTAACATTATACATGATTTTATCTAAATTAATTTCAGCCCATGTATCTCGATAAAACAAAGTCATTTCTACACTTCCTTCTACTTCCGGTCTTACATATACATACGATTATCGAATCCTTAACGTGTATTGTCAACTTTCTTATCCGTACAAAAAGAACAGGCTTCACAAAGGGAAGCCTGTTGATTGATTATTTACTTACATCCGCTTGTACTTCAACCGATCTAGCTAACATAGCCATTTCTTCTTCGGATAAGTCATTAGAGGCAAGCATGTAATCTACACCTTGATACGTCCATGAAATCGTATTTCCTGACAAGGCGCCAATCGTGAAACCAAGGTCAATCGGTTCCCCAGATACGGTCGTTGATGCAACCGATGCTTCAGCGACAATTGCTTTTTCCTGTACAAGCGTAAAGCTCTTTTCACCATCGTAAGTTAGAATCACACGTTTTCCATTCTCTGTTTTCACTTCTTTTTCTTCAATTAAGTCCACACCAGCAATCTCTTCAGATGGGTACATAACCGTGAACTCTTCATCTTTAACATTTGACATAACAGGAACTTCTAGCTGGGCACCTGTCATATTTTTTGCCATATCAAAATCCTTCGCATCAAAGCTTGCATCAAATTTTACATTTGTAAATTCGACGGTTACTAATGCCTTTCGGTCAGGATCCATTACTTTTACGCTTACAGGTGTTAAATCCTTTTTAAAAGTGATTTCTTGGTAAGGCAGCATCTTGTTGTTTTGATATCTAGTCTTTGTTTCAAATACATAATGCTCCTTGGTCGAACTAAATTTCGCTTCCTTATCAGCAATAATGTCTTCAATGAGTGATTCATACAAATACGCCTGGCTACTATTTTCCGGCCAATCGCTTTGGAAGCGGAAGCTCTTGTTAAGTGCTGGTGTTAACACAAACACACCGTCGTCATTACGTAAAATCATTTGACTTTGGTCTTTTTGAGCATTCTTTAAATTTACTCGATAGTAAGTAGGAGCTTTGTGCCAAATTTGCACATCATACGTTTGAGGCTCAGTTCCCATTTGCAAAGTCATTGTGGCATCCGCCTTATAACCTTTCAAACTTTCAACCTTTCCGCTTAAATCCTTCACCACATCCTCTTGTGATTTAGATCCACAGGCGGCTAACATAAGTACTGCCATTAGCCCGGCGAATAGCAATAATAATTTCTTCCTCATTCCTTCAACCCCTTTAGTTTCATTTCTTCGTAGTAAGAAGGGTGAGGGAAGGATATGAACTCTTACGGTTGTTTAGTAACCGTTAAAGAAACTCGCCGCCATCCCTCGCTCTTCTGTTGCACTATGAATATATGAGACAACCTTGGGGAATATGTCCAACGATTGGAACAAGCTATTTATTTTTTTCAATGACCACCTGCGCAACCGCATACTCTTTACTATGTGAAATGGAGAGATATACACCCTCACTAAAGGGTTTTATAATCATTGGCTGCCCTTTTTCATCCGACTGAATTTCTATATCTAAAAATGATAACGATTCACCAATACCCGTTCCAACTGCCTTAGAAAAGGCCTCCTTTGCAGCAAATCGCCCGGCTAAGTATTCCGTTTTCCTTTTGCCGTTATATGTATGATATTTATCTTTTTCTTTATGTGTTAAAATTCGATCGACAAACCTACTTTGTCTTTTACTTAGCTCCTCAATTCGAGAAAGCTCGACGATATCAATACCTATTCCCGAGATCAAACGTAGCAACTCCTTCTAAAAATTTATTACGATGCATATTGTGTACAAACTGTAGTGTAATCACGTGTATTATCGATACGAAACAGTTATGATAGTAAAAATGAATACATTGGAGGGTTCTTATGTTTATCCGAACGGAGAGCTTCAAAGATTTTACCCGTTATTACCCCATTATAACCGGTATTGTCTTTATTCATATTGTTTTGTATCTGCTTATGGTTCTCCCCTTCTTTCCAGGTGGTCTGATTTTTGAAAGGTTAGCTGGTGTGAATCTTTATATTATGGAAGGTGAACTTTGGAGGTTAGTGACTCCTATGTTCCTTCATAGCGGGTTTCCACATCTTCTATTTAATAGCTTTTCCCTTGTGTTGTTTGGTCCGGGTCTAGAGCATATCCTCGGAAGAAAAAGCTTTATCACCCTTTATTTATCAACAGGAATTCTTGCAAACATAGCTACCTTATTTTTAAAACCATTAACTTACACACATGTCGGGTCAAGCGGAGCTATTTTTGGATTGTTTGGGATTTATTTAGCCATGATCTTCTTTCGGAAGGAAATGCTTTCTCGTGAAAACACACAGGTAGTGTTATCTATTGTCGTAATAGGTGTGATCATGACATTCGTTAACGCAAACGTAAATGTGACGGCTCATATTTTCGGTCTTCTTGCAGGACTTATTCTTGGCTCCTTTGCCATTGATCGCGGAAGAGAGCTTACCTCCTCTTTTCAGAGAATCACCAAAAGAACACTCACTTCCTCAGGTGGTCCCAAAAAATGGAGCCCCACGTCGATTATGCTTGCCTTGCTCATTTTCTTAGCATTAATTGGATTACTAAGCAGATAAAAAGCGCCTCAAAAAGGCGCTTTTTGGCTATGAGAATACCAGTGATAAATCTCCCTGGCGTCCTGCTTTTCAATATCAACAATCGTCCCACCGATTGCTCCCATCCCCGATTTAATGAGGCTTGTCATAGATGCTAGATTCTTTCTTCTTTGAAAAATACTTTCTTTGTAGTCCAGTGATTGAACATTATGCTTTTTCATAAATAGCGTATGCTTAATAAGCCCTCGATATTGAATATTTAGCTGCTGACCCTCAATACTCCATCCCGCATCTTTGTATATTAAATACGACCAAGCACTAGAGAACACAAAAAGTATAATGGACAGTAAGCCCCATAGTTTAAAAATGGTAATTGCAGCTATCACCAATGGAACAACCATCAATGATCCACGGAGCAAATACCTTGGAAGAGATCGTTTCGGTGGCTTATTAAATTCCTGCGTAGTAGCTGAAATTGGAAGATGCTCCTGAAGGATTTGTGCAACCTGCCCTTTTTTCACAGCTGGTAATAATAGCACCTTCGCCCCCTCTGTATTTCTTACAGAACCACCTGCACTGATCATATAAACCGAACATAATCCAAAGGGCTGTCTTAAAATATTTTCTGTAATACGGACTGCTTGAATTCGATTCAACGGAATGGTGATTTGTCTCTTTTCTAACAAGCCCCTTGATATAATGATCTCTCTTTCTGTTTTCTTAACCGTAAATCGAGCGAATTTCACCATGGTTCCAATTAATGCTACCACCCAAGCGAGTAAGAACCCTAGAAAGACGAGAACAGCAACGACGACGATACCATTTGATATCATCCTCTCTACTTCACGATAGGCACTTTCATAAGGGATCAAATCATCTAATTGAGACAAAAATGCCACCATGGCCGAAAGTACCACCCCCACCCCACCAGAGGTAGTAGCTAACAAAAGAAGTTCTTTTGAGGTAATTTTATAAATAACGTTTTCTTCCATACGTTCTGCTATGTTGTCAACTTCCGTATCCAAAGACTCTTCAACAAGCTTACCCTTCGCTTGAGCAATAATTTCTTGAATCCGATTCGCTTCTTCCTTTGTTATGGCGGTTAAAACCGCCTCCGCATCTGCTGCACCACTGGATCCAGCTGTTTCCACCTTCACCTTTACAAGACCAAACGGCCGGTGAAGGATTCCTTCAGAGAAATCAAGGCTTTGAATACGATCAAATGGAATATACCTCTTCTTCCTTACAAGCGGGCCATACTCCATGCGAAGCTCCCCCTCTTCCAATCGATAGGAAAAGCGAAGCCAATTTAATACTCCAATTCCGAGTACCACAATGACTATGGAAATAGACCCCATAAAAAACCAAAGATCGCCTTCTGATGCTTTTGTTCCAAATACAAAAAAGGCAATAAACGGTACGATAAGCTCTTTAAGCTGTTTGAAAAAATTCGTGACTGCTGCTATTGGATGAAGTCGCTTCGAATTAGACATCTTCATCCGCCACCCTTGCTAATCTTGAAATAAATTGACGCAGCTCCTCTGCCTCCTCCACCGGAAGAGCAGGGATTTCGTGTACGGTTGCCGCTGTAGATACATCAACAGTAGCAAGTCCGTATTTTTTTAAAAGAGGTCCTTGTCTCGTATCCACATGTTGTACCCTTATCATCGGAACAAGCGTTCTCTTTACAACAAACACACCTTGTTGGAGCTCGATTTCCTGCTCTCTTACCTCATAGCGCCACCTCTTCCAACGTAATAAAGGAAATAGGTACACATATAAATAAACATGCAGAATGATTACTGCAACTGCAGCTATTACAACCCAAATGGGCCATGAAAATACATTTGACAGCCAAATCACTCCCCCTGCCAGAATCACAATAATGACAGAAGTAATGGCTCCTGTTATGCGCCACACTGAAAGGGCCTTGTCTGAAATTCGTTTCTGTGGTTCGTTCATATTTGCAAGTTCCCCCTACTCCATATTAACTCTTCTCATTGTCATACGGTTTGAGCAGGAAATAAGTTTCATTATTAAATTTCAAAACTTGATTGATCAATCCAGCTTATGCTTTTTTCTTCCTTTAAGTCATCCACTAGTTGAAATAGCGCAGCATCCTTTTTTTTCGCTTCAATCATACAATGAATTTCATCAACAGAACCTTTTATTTTATGTAAAAAATGCAAGAACATCTCTCGATCAATTGTATCCGCATGGGCACGATATTCCTTCTCAGACTTCGGACTAGAAATATGCATCTTAATCGGTAACTTGGAGAAACTCCAAGTTGAAACTACTCGATCCCATTCCTTTTCCCATTCTGGATTTTCGTGATTCGCTAAGTGGTGATGATAGTCAAAAACTAAAGGAATCCCTAACTTTTCACATAAGTACAATGTATGTTCGAGATGAAAGGTCGTATCATCATTTTCTAACATAATCATACGCTGGATGGAAGCAGGGACATAAGCCCAGTTATGTATAAACTGCTCAAGGGCTTTTTCTTTGTCCTCGTATGCACCGCCTACATGCATGACACAACGGTGCTCCGGGTCAATTCCCATTCCTTTGAGCAATGCTTCATGCATCGCAAGGGTCTTTATTGAATTATTTAATATATCGGTGCTCTTCGAGTTCAGCAGGACAAAATGATCCGGATGGAAATCAACTCTTATCGGATGCTCCTGTAAATATTGCCCGATTTCTTGCAATATCCCTTTTAATGGTCTCATATACTTCCAGTCCGATAACTCCTCATGATTAGCAAGCGGAATGAGTTTGGAACTAAAGCGAAAGAAATGGATCTCATTTGCTACATTATGCTTAAGAAGTCGTAGGCAGTTGGTTAGATTATTTATCGCTATTCGCTCTAGTTTTTGAATAGCCGCTTCCCGATCAGGAATCTGCGAAAATTGCTTAAAGGTCATTGTTTGTGAAGGAGAGGCATTTTGAAGCTCTACGCTCATTGCCACATACCCAAGTCGAACAATCATTTTAAGATCACCTTCGTTATCATGTTTTTGCATAGTTTGTGGCAATTCAGCTTTAGTATGTATGAGATAAAGAGGAGTCGCTATGGTTAGCCCCGACTTGCATAAGACAAATCTTCACAGGAGGTCTGCCTTCTTGAAGTCAATTTAGAAATTATAGCCTGTAATGACCTTTATGACGCGTGAGTCGGAATTCAGTTGCGTTTACACGTCATAAAAACACACTTATGACGCCTATGACTGGAAAAACAGATGCGTTCACGTCATAAGTAATTGTTTATGACACGTGAGCTGGAATTCGAATGCGTTTACACGTCATAAGGACACACTAATGACGCCTGTGACCGGAAAAACAGTTGCGTTCACGTCATAAGGACACACTTTTGACGTGTAAACTAGGAAAACAATTGACTTAAACGTCATATAAAAAACCCCTAGCTTTCCGGCTAGGGGTTCAAACACATTTAACGATTATAGCTGTTCGATCTTGAATCAGTTCTGTTAGAACCACTGTGATTGGGACGGCGACTTCCATGACCTTGACTTTGACCTTGTCTTGGTTTGTAAGAGCCTTTGCTTCTATTCTTAGAATCGTACTTACCACGGCGGTCATTGCTACGGAAATCTTTCTTCATTGGTAATGGTTTCTCTTCCGTTAACGTGACCGGTGTTGAATCCGGTTCCTTCGTTAGCATTTTGAGAACCGCTGCCACGATTGTGGATGCATCCTGTTGCTCTAGAAGCTCATCGGCAGCCTGCTTGTAATATTGTAAGTTCTCAGATTCGATCGATTGAAGAATTTTTTCGATGGCTGCTTTTTGCTGGCCTTCTAATGCCTCATCTAACGTAGGAGGCACCATTTTCTCCATCTTTCTCTTGATCGTTTTTTCTACCACTGATAGGTATGATTTTTCTCTTGGTGTAATTAACGTCATTGCCATACCTGTTTTACCAGCGCGACCTGTACGACCAATACGGTGTACATAGCTTTCAGGGTCTTGTGGAATATCGAAATTGTACACGTGAGTAACACCCGAAATATCAAGTCCACGGGCAGCAACATCTGTTGCCACTAGCACATCAATTGACCCTTCTTTAAACTTTTTCAAAACAGACATACGTTTCGCTTGGCTTAAATCACCATGAATTCCTTCAGCCATATACCCGCGTAAATTTAAGGCTTCTGAAAGCTCATCAACTCTACGCTTTGTACGACCGAATACAATCGCAAGCTCTGGCGCTTGAATATTCAATAGGCGCGTTAAAATATCAAACTTACTCTTTTCCTGAACCTCTACGTAAAATTGCTCAATGGCAGGAACAGTCATTTCCTTTGCTTTTACTTTAACAATCTCAGGGTTCTTCATAAACTTCTCAGCCATACGTTGAATCGGTGCAGGCATCGTTGCAGAGAATAACAGAGTTTGACGCTCCTCTGGAGTTTGGGCAAGAATAGACTCAATATCCTCAATAAAGCCCATGTTTAACATCTCGTCTGCCTCATCCAAAATCACTGTATGTACATTTTCAAGGCGAAGCGTTTTTCTGTTAATGTGATCAAGAACTCTTCCTGGAGTACCTACAATGATTTGAGGGAATTTTTTCAGAGCGCGAATTTGTCTATTGATATCTTGCCCACCGTAAATGGAAAGAACTCTTGCTCGTTTTCCATAGCCAATTTTGTATAACTCTTCAGATACTTGGATGGCTAGCTCTCTTGTTGGTGCAATAACAATTCCTTGAACCACATTTGAGTTTACATCAATCTTATCGATTAAAGGAATTCCAAAGGCAGCTGTTTTTCCTGTTCCAGTCTGCGCTTGCCCGATCAAGTCTTTGTTTTCCAAGCTAAGTGGAATGGTTTGTGCTTGTACAGGAGTCGCTTCCTCAAAGCCCATTCTCTTTAACGACTTCATCGTTGCTGGACTAATACCTAAATCTTGAAACTTTGTCATCAATGTTACCAATCTCCTTTTGTAACTAAAAATATTATCCCGTGTCCACTTTCCCCGTCGTAAGGGGGACGAAGTGAAACTTTCTCTGCATACGGCATCTTATGAAAAGTGCTCTTTAGGTAAAAAAAGAGCAATCAGAAGTTTCACTATGTATAAGGTAATTTAGCATCTATAAGTCGGGTAACACACCCCAACCGTCTTAATCACTATAAAGTGAACAAGTATATAAAAGTGAAAAAAGACATTCCCCAAGTGGAGTATGTCCGAAAGTTATCCTTCTCGTTGTCACTTTGAAGTTATCTTACCATCTTAAGGAACTGAATGCAATGAAATAGGTCTCCTCCTATTCCTCCCCTTTAAGAAACGATAACACTTCTTCAAAGAGCTGATTTCTTTCCTGACAGTGGCAAATCAGGTGCTTCGCATTCTGATAAAAGACCATTTTCTTTTCCGTCGCACTGATTCTATCAAAAAGGAAACGAGCACTTTTGGGCGGTACAATTCCATCCACATTCCCTTGTGCAATAAAGGTTGGTATGTGAATGTCAGGTAGCAACGGTCGAACAGTAGATACCAATTGTCTAAATTGCATCGTCGCTGTTAGTGGGGTTTCCTTTATTTTTCGTTTATAGCGGAGGAACATTTCATTTTCCAATAACCCGCCTCTAAACGTATCTTTCACCATTTCTTTTATATCTACTGCCAGCTGCTTTGGATTCATATAATAGGCAGCTGCACTCAATAGTACCAGCTTATCGACCGGATAATGAACCGCTAAATAGCTAGCAATCATTCCACCCATTGAAAAACCAATCACATACACTTCATCGCAAGTTTCTAAAAGAGACTTTAATTCTCTTTCAGCGTGGTCAATCCAATCATGGTAGGCTACTCCCTTAAGTTTTAGTGTTTCACCATGTCCAGGAAGAGTTGGTGTAACCATTCGCCAGTCTGTATGTTTCTGTAAAAATAAAACTAACGGCTCCACCTCAAAAGGTGCACCGGTAAAACCATGGATACATAGACAACCAATCACCTTTTCTCACCCTTTACCAATTACTTTACATTTCTATTTTACACCCTATTTCTGTAAATGAAAGGTTTATTTATTGTAAATTTACACTTTTCAGGGTGAGCTAAGGATTAACGGGTATTGAGACACTTCTTTTACTTATTCTCCAATGATTTCTGCTATTCGTGAGAGTCATAATGTAGTAGGATGATAGAGTAACGCTTTAAAGAAAGGATGTTATTATGACTCTTCCATACAAAATGATTGTGTTAGATTTAGACGATACTTTGCTCAATGACGAACATTCTCTTTCAAAAAGAAACAAAGAAGCTTTAATGGCAGCGCAAGAGCTTGGTGTGAAAGTGGTTCTGGCTTCTGGCCGACCAACATTCGGGATGGTTTCCATTGCGAAGGATTTACAGCTAGATCAATACGGAAGCTATATACTTTCCTTTAACGGCTCAAAAATTATAAACGCTAAAACGAATGAAGAAATTTTTAATTCTACGATCTCCAGTGAAATGGCTCATCGTTTATACGACTTGAGTAAACGTGAAGGTGTGGCTATTTTATCTTATAAAGATGAATCCATTGTCATCGAAGAGCCTAACGAGTATGCGGATATTGAAGCAACGATTACCGGACTTCCTATGCAAATCGTTGATCAATTTAAAGCAACGATTACAGAGCCTGTTGTAAAAGCAATGATGCTTGCACATCCAGATATTCTTGTAAATGTTGAACAAACACTTGTTAAAGAAGTAGGAAAGGAAGTAAGTGTGTTCCGTTCGAAGCCTTTCTTCTTAGAATTCACCGCTCTGAACGTGACAAAAGGGACAAGCCTACATCAATTAACTCAAAAGCTTGGCATAAAGGCTGAAGAAGTGATTGCGATCGGTGATAGTTACAATGACATTACCATGATTGAATTTGCAGGTCTTGGCGTCGCAATGGGGAACGCACCCGACGCGATCAAAGAAATCGCTAATCACGTAACAGAAACTAATAATAATGATGGTGTTGCTAAAGTGGTTGAGGATTTTATCCTTTCGAAAGTAAAGGTAGCAACTAAGTAAAAAACAAACGTCCCGGAACTTCTCCCGGGACGTTTGTTCTATTTATTTCTGCAACTCATGAACTACTTCTTCCAGACGCATTCCTCTTGATGCTTTCACAAGCAAAAGAGTCTTATCGTCCGTATATTTCTTTAGTTCAGAGATTAACTCCGGTTTACTATCATAAGCTTTTACTCGATCCACTGGGAGGACAGATTTAGCTCCCTCTGCTATGAATTGACCGAGCTTCCCATATGTAAATACATAATCGATCGCTTCCTTATTAACACCTGACCCAATTTCATAATGGAAATTCTCCTCATTTGGTCCAAGTTCAAGCATGTCACCGAGAACAAGAATCTTTTTCTCATAACCAGAAAGAGTGGTAACCAGATCGATTGCTGCCCTCATGGATGTTGGACTCGCATTATAAGCGTCATTGATGATTTTCTCACCTTTTATTCCAGGAACAAGCTCCATTCGCATGCTTGTCAGTTTCAAGTGAGCAAAGCCCTCATTCATCTTTTCAAATGAAACATCAAAGTAGTTTGCAATTAGCATGGAACCTAAAGCATTTAAAATATTATGGGTACCAAGAACCGGTAAGTGAAACTCCCCATCACCCTTATTGATCGTAAACGTACTGCCGTCATCCTTTTGGACTATTGATACAGGGTATAAGGTATTTTCACTAGAACGACCAAATGTTTGAAGCTCAGCACTTCCCTCATAATCTGATATACCTTTACGAAGAAGTGGCTCGTCTCCGTTATAAACAATCAAGCCATTTTCATTGATTCCTGAAACGATCTCAAGCTTAGCTTTTGCAATATTTTCTCTGCTACCTAAGTCCTGTAAATGGGATTCTCCGATATTTGTTACGATAACAACATCTGGCTTAGCTAGCTTTGATAAAAACTCAATTTCCCCTAGTGCACTCATTCCCATTTCAACTACCGCAATATCCGTGTCCTCTTCTAATCTTAACAACGTTAAAGGCAAGCCAATATGATTATTAAAATTTCCTTCCGTCTTTTGAACTTTATACGAAAGAGAAAGAAGGTTCGCCGTCATATCCTTCGTTGTCGTTTTCCCATTACTACCTGTTATTCCTACTACTTTAACATTGAGCTCATTTCGATAACTACGTGAAAGCTGCTGTAATGCCTCTAACGTATTTTCAACAATTAGGATCGGAAGTCCAACAGGCGGGTTAGGCACATCCTTTTGCCATAGTGCTGCAGCCGCACCATCTTGAATAGCCGCTTCTACAAAATGGTGCCCATCCGAATTGGCTCCTTTAAAAGGGACAAATAAATTCCCCTTATCAATCTTCCTAGAATCAATGGAGACTCCAGAAATCTCTACCTGTTCAAACTGATCAACTTCATTTATGATAGTCATCATTTCCGTTAGTTTTTTTATGGTTCTTTTTATCACTCTCATACCTCCTATAAGAAAAGCGCAAGCGCCCTGGTAAGCGCACGACAGGCCTGAAGCGCTCCAACTGAGATAAAGGAAACACGAAGAGCCAGAGGCGCATTCGTGCCTGACTTATCGTAGGGCGGAGAGCAAAGGACACTAAGCGCTAGGGCGCTGGAGCTAGACATTTCTCAAAGTAGAAAATCATATACTTTCTTATCTTTTGAAGGAAAACACGGCAATTACTTGCCGTGCCTCCATTAAAACGTATACTTAATTTTTTGCTTTTCTGCGTGACGCTCTTTGGCAAGTTCCACTAGCTTTTCAATTAACTTTGGATATTCTACGCCAGTATGCTTCCACAGAAGCGGGAACATGCTAAACGGTGTGAATCCTGGCATGGTATTAACTTCATTAATATATGCCTTCCCGTCTTTTGTTAAGAAGAAATCGGCACGGACTAATCCTGAGCAATCCAGTGCTTTGAAAGCTTTTATTGCCAATTCCTTCAACTGGCTGTACTCTTCCTCGCTAATTTCAGCCGGAATGATTAAAGCTGTATTTCCGTCTTCATATTTTGCTTTATAATCGTAAAATTCAACCTTAGGTACAATTTCTCCTGCAACTGAGCATTCAGGATAATCATTTCCTAATACAGCAATTTCAACTTCTCTTGCCGTCACACCTTGTTCAATAATAATTTTACGATCAAATTGGAATGCTTCTTTGCATGCTTCCGCAAGTTCCTCACGGTTTGAACATTTGCTAATTCCAACGCTTGATCCAAGGTTTGCTGGTTTAACAAAGCAAGGATAACCAAGCTCTGCTTCTACCTGATTATAAGCCTCTTCTGTATTTTGTTCAAAACTGCTGCGGATAAAGGATACATAGTTCACCTGTGGCAAACCAGCTTGCGCAAATACATTTTTCATTAATACCTTATCCATTCCTACAGAAGAAGAGAGAACACCATTTCCGACATACGGAAGGTTTAACAGTTCTAGCAATCCTTGTACGGTTCCATCTTCTCCGTTCGGACCGTGAAGTAGTGGGAAAATAACATCATAGCCAGCTTCTTCCCCCTTGCTTGATAACGCAGGTGTTAAAGAAGTTGGTGGGAGTGCATCACCTTCTGTAAAAATTAATTCTTTTACCGTTTCAACCGGACCAGTTAACAGACCCCCACTTACCCAGCTGCCTTCTTCCGTTATATAAATAGGATGTATTTCAAACTTGCTATGATCAAGTGCATTAATTACTGCTAATGCGGTTTGTAACGACACTTTATGTTCAGCAGATTTTCCACCGTATAATAACCCTAACTTCGTTTTCATAAACGTACCTCCATATAGTCATTGCCTTTACTATTTTACCACTATCTATTTTAAGAAAGGAACCGTACTTCTGTGCATTTATGTAGTTTTTTTCCCTAAGCCCTTCGTTCTATACCTATGTCATTACTAGCTTGCTTCACAACCTTATTCCTATTAGCAAAATAAAAAGACGCATCAAGTTTGTCTATGACCAGTAAGTTCAAAAAACAGTTTAGTTAGATTTCCGCTGCGGATGGACGCTTTCCGCGGGCGGGGCCGAGCCGCTTCCCTCGCTACGCTCAGTCCAGGGTCTCGACTTTCCCGCTTTTCCCGCAGGAGTCGCCACCCTCCGCTCCAATCAATTAGATGCATTTAAAACATTCCGAGGTGATGATCAACTGGAAAATAAAAGAAACGATAGAATGTGTTTTTACTTATGCGAAAAAAACATAGTAGCCGAGGGATACCATTACGAAGTCTAAAAAAAATTACCTTTGAAGGCAAGGATTACGTTTGCTGCTAGAATATTAACAATAACTAGAAACATGCACTTTGTAACTTGCTTGGAGATGACTTAGGAAAGCTTATTCAACAAATTTCCCTAACCAATGTTTAGAGTCAAAACTGCTGATTGGAGTGGAAGGCGCTTGACTCCTGGGGGATCTAGCGGGACAGGTGAGACCCCGCAAGAGCGATGAGGAGGCTCACCGCCCGCCCCCCGGAAAGCAAGCGCCTGGAGCGGAAATCAGCCTTTTCTCTACAAAATGACAAAAGCAGTGAGAAAGAGCTTCTCGCTGCTTTTTGTGATTATTCTGAGAACGCATAAATCCCATGCATCTTTCATTTATAGCACTTAGTGAAAAAGTCTTTTCAACCAGGAGTCATCATCTTCATTCTCTGGTTTTGGAAGATTTTCTCCGAGTAAATCCGTCTTTCCAATTTCTTTCCCTAGAACAAGTACTTTAAGCTCGCCTACTTTTCCTTTTCGCATGTCCTTTTGTTTAGATGGTTTAAATTGGACTTGAAGACTTTCTTTTTCCTCTTTGGTCATTGGATAGACGATTTCATGTTCTGGTACAACCCCACCTAAGTAAGAGCCTTGGAAGGAGGCAAATTTCTCTTGGCTAACTACCTCTACTCTTTCATATTTTTGAAAAGCCATATTAAACAGGGACATATGGTCTTTCCAGTCTTGCCGGTCATTGATGGTGACGACAATCAATTTTAAGCCATCTTTTTCTGCCGTTGATACAAGAGTGCGCTTGGCTCGAATGGTATAGCCTGTTTTTCCGCCCGTTGAATATGGGTACAGAATCGTAAGAAGCTTATTTTTATTAAACCATGTTCCGATCGAACGATTTAAACTTTTGCAATGATATTCTTTTGTTCCTGAGATTTTACGGTACTGTTCATTTTTCATGGCATATTTTGTGAGCAAGGCCATGTCATAGGCCGTAGAATAATGATTTTCATGGTCATCTAAGCCATGCGGGTTAGCAAACACCGTTTTTGTCATGCCAATTTCTTTCGCCTTTTTATTCATCATTTTCACGAAATGATCAAGGCTTCCACCCACATGTTCTGCTATGGCCACTGCTGCATCATTTCCAGAGCGAAGCATTAACCCATACACAAGGTCTTCTAGTTTTATTTTATCCCCAGGTTCTAAATAGAGAGATGACCCTTCTGTGACAGATGCCTTTTTGCTGATGGTCACCATCTCATTCATTTTCCCAGATTCAATCGCTAAAGTAGCAGTCATAATCTTCGTGATACTTGCAATACGCATTGGCGTGTGAGCATCTCTTTCAAATAATACTCGTCCTGATTCTTGCTCCATTAATATAGCCCCTTTTGCAGCAATGGCATGGCTTTTTGTTGGAACAGCAGTCACCGTTGACATAAGTACGAAAAATACGAGTATCCATTTTAAGTGTCTCATTCTATCCCCTTTCTAACATCAGTAGCAAGGATTATTTTTTGAGTTTGATGGTTTTTATATTCTTAATCCAATAAAAAAGCACAAAAAAATCGACCCTTCATTACAAAAAGGATCGATTTCTCTTTTAAGGAATAGGAGTGCATATTTCAATATAATGCCCATCTGGATCTTCGACGTAAGCCACCTTTTGGCCCCATGGTTTCTCTGTCGGCTCAAGTAAGACAGGTACTCCTGCTTGACGAAGCCGGTCCACAAGCCCCTCGACATCCTCCGTCACAAAGCCTAACTCAAACGTATGACTCTTTTGAATACCATCTGGAATAGGCAACCCAGTGACTTCTCTTCCGCCTGCCCTAGTATTCATACTCAAGATCGTTGAGCCCGTTTCATATTCAATGTAGGAACCAAACTCATTTCGAAGCTTTAATCCAAGTAGTTCACCATAAAATCGCTTTGTTTTTTCTAAGCTTTCCACGTACAAAATGACATATCCAAGCTTAACTTCCATAGACAATCTCCTCTTCCCTACTTCATCTAATTTCGAAACACCTTCGCACTTCTTACATATTCCACATCTTTGACACCTAAACGGAAATTTATTACTCTCGCCAAAGCAAAAAAGTAATCAGAAAGGCGGTTTACATACTGTAAGCATACACTTGGGGTCGTCGAATCGGCCTTTGCTAAACTGACTATTTGACGTTCAGCGCGACGAGCAACGGTACGAGCAATATGAATAGTAGCAGAAGCCTTTGTTCCTCCTGGTAAAATAAAGCGTTCAAGCGGTGGCGCTTCCTCCGTATACACATCAATTCTTTGCTCTAAGTACTGAACAGCTTCATCGTTAAGCTTCGGAACACGTTTAGCTGTTACATTGGCTAAATCTCCGCCGCAGTCAAATAACTCATGCTGAATCTTCTCCAAGTCTGCAAGCACATCAGCAAAAACATCCTCATTGAGATCCGCAGCCGCTTGTCCAACGAAGCTATTTACTTCATCAATCGTTCCATACGCCTCCACTCGGATATCATCCTTATCTACTCTTCCACCAATGATACTTGTTTGCCCCTTGTCTCCCGTCTTTGTATATATTTTCATGTGGTCAACATCCCCTTTAAATAGATACTTTCTTTAGTGAAAAGGCTCGTTCTCCCTTTTCAAAAGCTTTTTTCGAAAATAGTAATTCGTAATAAAAATCATGTGACACTTTCCAGTCCCAGTATGCTCGTTCTTCTGGTGAAAACCTAGCTAATAAATGCCTTATGACACCTGCATGAGTGACAACAAACGAACGCTTCCAATGATTATTTTTCACTTCCCTAATCATCTTGTTCCAGCCCATATCAATTCTTCTTACAAATTGTTGAAAGCTTTCGCCATTAGGTGTGGCTTGTTCTTTGTAATGATCGAGCCATTGATTATACTCTTCATTATCCTTTAATTCGTCAAAGGTGCATCCCTCAAAGTCACCAAAATGCATCTCTCTTAGCTCACTCATTTGAATCGGTCCTACCTTAGGAAAGAATGCTTGTAACGTGGAAACACAACGTCCTAAATCACTACTAAAATACCCTTCATAAGTCGTTGGTAGTGGTGAGGGTTGATGGCATAAAGGGGAATCCGTCCACCCTAAATAGGCTCTTTTTTTATTTGCTTCTGTTAAGCCATGCCTACATAATGCCATAACCACACAATCATCCATAGCAGCCATTCCGTCCCTTCTGCAGATGCTCCCAACACATCCCCGGTTATTCCGCCAAACCAGTGCACTGATTTTTTTTGGATAAATAAAAAACATAACAAAGCACTTGCTAATAACAAGAGGAACACGGGAGTAAGCGCTGGTAAGAAAAGGCTTAATCCTATTAACACGACCATACAATAGAAAGGATAACTGAGTAAAGAAATCTTACTCAATCGTTCTCTGAAAAAGGCTGCAAGTCCCTCATTCTTTGCAAGTGGAGCAAGTACCAATAACGCACCAATCACTCCCCTACTCAAAAAAGGAATGAACAGTATAACTATATAAGTGTATGAATGAACCAAATGGATGATTTCATATAAAAACAAATAGCGACCACTTAACAGCACAATAGCAGATAACACACCAAATGCTCCTGTTCGGGGATCGCTCATAATTTCTAATCGTTTTTCCTTGTCCCGGTATGAAAAGAAAGCATCGCTTGCATCCATCCAACCGTCTAGGTGAAGACCTCCTGTAAAGAAGATCCACGCCAACCATAGAATAAAAGCAATAGAGACTGTCGATAATGGGGTCCACTCTACTAAGGTGAAAAGAAGGACCGAATACATGCTTCCTTGTAAAATTCCTAATAACGGGAACATGCCAACAGCACGTTTCATATGCGCGGCATCCATTGGCAAGTTCATCTTAACAGGAATAGATGTAAAAAATTGTAAGTTTAATAGAAATGCACGGACCGTTTTCACAGCTCTTCCTCCAGGAACAGTTTTGAATGAATTTAACTCATGCCTTCTTTTCTCATTCTAGATTTCCGAATCGCTTCCGTTGTACATTCATAAACGCTTCTGCTAATTAATCTACCCAGTTGAGTAAAGGAACCTGCATACTCAATCGACGTTCCCTTTTGGGTAGCTGCAATTAAGATGCTGTCCGTAGATGTACCTGTTGCAAGTGTCCCGGTGTTTAAGTCAAGCACCTCTTCATTTTGCAACACCTTCACTTTTACTTCTGTTGCTGTCATGATTGATTGAATAAATGCTTCTTCAGACAATTCACCATTCACAAAGATCCAAGTATTGATGGTCCCTGGCGTATATTCATACACATCTCGATCCATAACGGAGGCGTCTATTGCATTTCCAACACCAGCAGTCACGACTACAAAAACGGATACATGGCCATCAACATAAAGCTTATATGAGACATCTTCAAGCTTAACAGCAGTCATCATTCCAACCGTTTCCCCAGGAATGAAGCCATTTCTTTCTAAATAGTTGGCCATTTCTTGTTTATGGTCACTATAATTATAGTTTTTGTCTACATGGCGATTAACAAAGTTCTGGTACCAGCCCGTTCCAGAACCAATCACTCCAGAGCTCATCGTTTTTAATGGTTGCTCCGTTTTTACTACAATTCTTTCTGATGAAGCATGAATCACTGATGGATCAATTTGATATATCTCTTCTATCTGGTCATTTTCCCACTCTGGTAACAGCACCATTTGTGGAACTGGAACCTTTGGATGAGGCTGCTTGGCAATTTTCGTATGGTATACGTTTTGAATTCGATCTTGTTTCAACACTTCGTTCGGAGTATCTTCTATCACAATCTTCCCCTCATGAAGGAGCAGAAGTCTGTCACAGTATAAACCCGCTAAATTTAGATCATGGAAAATGGAAACGACCATTAGTTCACATTCCTTTGACCACTTTTTTAACAAATCAAACAACTCTTTTTGATAGCTTAAATCTAAGTGGTTGGTCGGTTCATCAAGAAGAAGGATACGTGGTTCCTGAGCGAGTGCCTGAGCTAAATAAACCCTTTGTCTCTCTCCACCAGATAGATCTTGAATATTTCGGTGTTGAAGGCTCCATGTTCCCGTTTGCTCCATGACTCGTAGAACCGTTTCCTCATCTTCTGGGCTCCAGCTATGAAACCAGCCTCTTTGATGGGCATAACGCCCAAGCGATACCGTTTCTTTAACCGTGTACGAAAATGGATCTGCCGCATGCTGAGGCAGCACCGCAATCAACTTAGCTAGTTCCTTGGGAGAATAATCGGAAAGCTTATTTCCATCAATGGAAATGGTTCCTTCAGAAGCAGGCAAAATTCCACTAATCATTTTTAGAAGCGTTGTCTTACCGCTACCATTCGGCCCAAGAATACCGAGCATTTCGCCTTTTTTCACTTCAAAGGAAATATCCTTTACGATAGAATTACCAGCGTATCCGCCACTGACATGCTGAACGTGAAGCATGCTAACCACTTCTTTCTGCTCTTGTTTTTAGTAGGATCACAGCAAAGACAGGTGCCCCGATCAGAGCGGTTATCACCCCAATTGGAAGCTCAATAGGAGCAATGATGGTCCTTGACACCAAGTCAGCTAAAATTAAAAAGGCACTACCAGTCAGAATCGATAACGGAAGTAGATGTTTATGATCTGGCCCCCAAAGCATTCTCGCTAAATGTGGAATAACCAATCCAACAAAACCAATCGTACCTGAAACAGCTACTGCACTGCCGGTTAACATGGACCCCGCCATTAAAATAATATGTTTTCTTCGTTGGACATTCACTCCAAGATGATGAGCTCTTTCCTCTCCAAACGACATGGCATTTAATTCTTTACCGTTAAAAATTAAGATGGCTGATCCTATAAGGAAGAATGGGAGAATAATTTTTATATATACCCACCCTCTCATGGAAACGCTTCCCAGTAACCATCCAATAATCTGACGTAACTCTTCACCTGTTAAGGCAATCATTAAGGAGATAAGGGCTCCGAGAAAGGAACTAAAAATGATTCCCGTTAAGATAATCGTCTCCACTCTCATGGAGCGCTCTATTTTTTGCGCAAAACCTAATACAAGAAAAATAGTTATAAAAGAAAACAATATGCTGAGAACAGGAAGTGTGAATGCCCCAATGACCGGAAGCGACAACTGAAAAAACAAGGTAACAACTGCTCCAACTGAAGCACCAGAGGAAACTCCTAATGTATAGGGATCTGCAAGTGGATTTCTAAGTAAACCTTGAAAGGCAGCTCCAGCAATAGCTAGAGCCGCTCCAACAAGTCCTGCTAAGATAACTCTTGGCAGGCGAATATTCGAAACGATATTTACATGCATTTGGTCAAT
>NZ_JAKFCQ010000057.1:0-13694 GCF_036676585.1 Robertmurraya sp. | reverse complement strand
AGACTTGGTTTGGGAACCAAGCCTTTTTAGTATCGAATTAGAAAGCCCAATTTCCGTTTCGGAATACGGGTTCTGTTTGGTCATCATTTGTAATACCATCGATGTTCATTTCAGCTGAGCCGATCATGAAATCGACATGTGTGATGCTTTCGTTGAGACCATTTTTCTCAAGATCTTCAGCAGACATCGTTTTTCCACCTTCGATACAGAATGCGTAGGCACTTCCAATCGCTAAGTGGTTGGATGCATTTTCGTCGAAAAGGGTGTTGTAGAAAAGCACATTGGATTGAGAGATGGGAGATTGGAACGGCACCAATGCGACTTCTCCTAAATAATGTGATCCTTCATCCGTATCAACAAGGCGTTTTAAAATGTCCTCACCTTGTTCGGCCTTTACATCGACAATGCGCCCATTTTCAAAAGTGATGGTAAAGTTATCAATGATATTTCCACCGTAGCTAAGCGGTTTGGTGCTTGCTACATATCCGTTTACTCCTGTTCTGTGTGGAACAGTAAACACTTCTTCCGTAGGCATATTGGCCATAAAGCTGTTTCCTTGTTCGTTAATGCTGCCAGCACCCACCCAAATATGCTTTTCTGGAAGTTCAATCGTTAAATCTGTTCCAGGAGCCGTATAGTGTAGCTTTTTGTAACGGCGTTCGTTTAAGTAAGCAACTTTCTCATGAAGTGTTTCGTCATGCTTTTTCCATGCTTCGACTGGATTGTCTAGGTCTGCACGAGTCGCTTTAAAAATGGCATCCCAAAGGAGATTCACTTGTTCTTCAGGTGCTGCGTCAGGGAAAACTTTAGCAGCCCAATCAGGAGAAGGAGTGGCAATAACAGTCCAACTCACTTTATCGGATTGGATTTTTTTACGGTAATTGCTTAATGCTGTACCCGCAGCTTTTTGGAAATTTGCGATACGCTCAGGGTTGACACCTTTTAATAGATCAGGACTTGAAGAAACGATGGACATGAAGGCAGCGCCTTTATCGGCAAGCTCTTCAAGTTCACGAGCCCGCCATTCAGGATACTCTGTAAAAGCAGCATCTGGTGCCAGCTCATATTTCGCGCGAGTGACCATGTCATCTGCCCAGTTTACAATTACGTTATGAGCACCCACCTCATAAGCTTTGCGTACAACAAGGCGAACAAACTCAGCTGAGTCGAGTGATGTATTGATAACGAGTGTCTGGTTAGGCTGGACGTTCACGCCCACTTTAACTGCCAGCTCTGCGTATTTTTCTAAATTAGCTTGAAAGCTCATATGTATAGTCTCCTTTTTTATGGATTCTTCTTTCTTATTGTATTCGTTTTTTCTAGAAAAAGAAAACAAATTCGCCACCCGAAAGGTTTTTTTATACATGATTGGGTGGCGACTTTAGGACCTTATGCAGAGTCTTTTGCATCTGTTAAAGGTTGTTGCTTATGATCCAGCCTTGAAAACATGATCCAATAGATAACGGCACTACCGATAGCAAGAACGGCAATGGTAAAGAAGGTCCATTCATAGCCAATCCACACGGTCAAAGGAATGGAGATAGGTGCAATGGTTCGACCAATGGTGTATCGTAGACTGGCTGCAGCGAAGTATTGTCCTCTCATATGCTCAGGGGCTATTTTTGAAATAAAGCTTTGCTGTAATCCAGCAACAAGGAGTTCTGCTACGGTGAAGATTGCCATTGCAAAAATGAGTCCCCAAATCCATTCTGTTTGACCAAATAAGATAATAGCAATTGCGTAAAGCATGGAAGATGCGATGAATACTTTTCTTTCTTTAAACCCATTGACCCATTTGGTAATAGATACGGTTAAAAGTGCAACAAGCAACCCGTTCTCTGCAAGGATGAACCCAAAGGCTTGTTCACCACCGACGGTTAATGACCAATTTCCGATGGCTAGGAGAGATTGATTATGAACGACTTCCTTTGTATAGACTGGGATGAGCAAATCGAGCTGCATAAAGGTTTGTGCGGCTAGTATCCCTGCGGTGATAAATAAAAGGAAAGTTCGATCCTTGATAATGACTTTGTAGTCGCGAAGCTGATTACCAACAAACGAATACCATTTCGTTGTGGTGCTTTCCTTGTGCTCGTAAGTTGGTGCTGTTTCACGTGTCCATTTTTGTAGGACGGCTGCTAGACCAACACAGACAATCCCAGCGATGAGAAGAAGCTCAAAGCGGTGATTCACGTAGAAAATCGCTCCGAGTAGAGGACCGATTACGACTGCAATGTTAATCGATGTGTAAAAGACGGCAAACACGCTGCTTCGGTTTTTCTCGTCGACCACATCAGCGACCATAGCCTGACTAGCTGGCCAGTAGATGGATCCGAAAAATCCAACAAACGAGAAACATAGGAAGCCAATCCAAGGAGACTGAAGCCACGGTGAATCTGCCAGTCCGAACAAGATAAAGCAAATGCCTTGGCCAAAAGCAGAAAGAACCATCATTCGTTTACGACCGTATCGATCTGCACAATAACCGCCAATAAGATTGGCAAAAACCGAAAGAACCTGTGAAAGAATTAATAACAAACCAGCGAGGCTTTTACCGAACTCATCGGCAAAATATATCGTTAAAAAGGGAAAAAACATCCAAAAGGTAATGTTCATTAACGCCTCACCAAACAAACGAACCTTCAAATTGGAATCCCAATCGCGTATTCTCATGCTGAAAACCTCCATATAGTGGTCACTATTGTGGTGACAGACACCGCCCGTGGACAAAACCACATGATTTGTCTTTTTAGGGTGTCTGTCACCGCTCGTGAACAGATTGGTCCGTTTTGTCCGTGTGGAGCGGACACTTTTGCTCCTGAAAAAACGCTTAGGTGCCTGAGGGCGCCTAAGCGTTCCGTTAATCCTTCTTTTCTAGTGCTGCTTTTAACAAGTCTCCGAGGCTGTTTCCGAAGTTGTCATCCTTTTGTGAGTACTTTTGGACAAGCTTTCTTTCCTCGCGTTTATTGACTGCTTTCTTTCGTTCCTCTGCTTTCTCGACCACATTACACTTCCGACATTGGAAGTACAAGCCAGCTTTTCCTTCGTGCATTTCCATTTTCTTTTTACACTGAGGACAGCGGCGATTAGAAAGCTTTGGATCCTTTCGCTTTCGGTAGTTACAATCCGAGCTTGAGCAAACGAGAATCTTGCCTTCTTTGGTGTTTCTCTCTTTCAACAGGGATTGACACTCTGGGCATTTGGATCCGGTTAAGTTATGAGCACGATAAGATTTATCGCTCGTCTTAATTTCAGAGATCAATTGCTCGGTTTGCTTACGAATTCGTTTTAAGAATTGCTTTGGATCTCCTTTGCCACGTGAAATGGCTTCAAGCTCTTTTTCCCATTGGGCGGTAAGCTCTGGAGAGGTAAGCTCCTCATTCACGAGATCCATCAATTGCTTTCCTTTAGGAGTCGGATGTAAACGTCCGGTTTTCCGTTCAACGACCTCAGTTTCAATGATTCTTTCGATAATCTCTGCGCGAGTCGCAGGGGTTCCGAGTCCGTATTTCTCCATTTGACCTAAAATATCAGACTCAGAAAATCTTGCAGGAGGTTCTGTTAGCTTTTTCTCCGCTTGAACTTGGCCTATCGAGAAGGACTGACCTTTCGTGATCTGTCCGAGCTTTTGACCACTTATCTCCTCGTCTTTTCCTGTAATAGCTTTAAAACCTGCATCAATCACGACCGTTTCCTTAGCAGAAAATGACTCCCCGTTTACATCAAATACGGCACGCACGGTTTCGTACTGATAGGCAGGGTAAAAAAGAGCAAGGAACCGCTTCACAATTAAATCGTAGAGCTTTCGTTCATCTGACTCTAAATCACGAAGGAATAATCGCTCTTCTGTAGGGATAATGGCATGATGGTCTGTTACTTTTTCATTATTAAACACACGTTTTGCGACTACCTTACCTTTGTTAGCAAGTATGCTACGTACTTCTTCCTTATAGCCTCCAGCAATCGCTTCGACTCGGTCGAGCATAGTTGCTTCCATATCGGTCGTAAGGTAACGAGAATCCGTACGAGGGTAAGTTACTAGCTTGTGCTGCTCATACAATTTTTGCAGAACGCTCGATGTCTTTTTCGCTGAAAAGCCAAAGCGTTTATTGGCATCACGTTGAAGCTCCGTTAAATCATAGGGCAGAGGCTGTTGTTCAGACTTTGCGGTACGATTGATCGACTGAACGACCGCTTTTTGTCCTTTGCCTTTTGCTAAAATATGATCTACTTGGTCCTTGGAGAAAATTCTCTTTTCACCATTTTCCTCCCAATCTGCCTTTAAAGGTCCGATTTGGGCGGAAATCGTCCAGTATTCCTGTGGCTTAAACGTCTGAATCGTTTTTTCTCGCTCCATCACTAACGCAAGTGTTGGAGTTTGGACACGACCTGCAGAGAGAGGATCCTTATATTTTGTGGTTAAAGCACGAGTTACATTAAGTCCAATTAACCAATCGGCTTCCGCTCGACAAACCGCCGATGCATATAAATTTTCATACTCACTTCCAGGACGGAGCTTAGTAAATCCTTCTTTAATCGAACGATCCGTATGGGATGAGATCCACAAACGTTTGATCGGTTTATTCCAGCGGATTTTTTCTAGAATCCAGCGCGCAACAAGCTCCCCTTCACGTCCCGCGTCGGTGGCAATAATGCATTCCTTCACGTCTTTACGTTTGGAAAGAGACTCAATCGCTTTATACTGGTGAGAGGTTTGTTTCATAACCTTAAGCCCCATCTTATCAGGGATGATCGGCAGGTCTTCTAAATTCCATTGCTTGTATTTCGTATCATAGTGCTCAGGCATTTTCAACTCAATTAAATGTCCAAGTGCCCAAGTGACAATATACTTTGGCCCTTCAATATAACTTTTATGTGTTTGCGTACAACCAAGAACACGCGCAATTTCTCTAGCTACGCTTGGCTTTTCAGCAAGTACGAGTGATTTCATTATTTATCCTCCGAATTTCCATTTGCTCGGGATAAGTATACAGGAAAACGAAAGAAAAAGGGAATAAGAAAAGCCAAGCGCTGGACAAATAAGAAAGACCTTGCGATTGCAAGGTCTATTCGATGTCTCGAGTTTCCACTCGGTTTTTAAACGCTTCACGTACGACGAGAAATTCCTCATCGCCAATTGCGTCCTTCGTATGTTTTTCAACAAGAGTTCCCTCAGGAAACTTCCCAGGATGTCCCTTTTTCTTATGCTCAAAATCTTTTCCGCGACCCATTTTTCCACACTCCTTTCCTCAAAATTAGCTTTTCCGGAAAAATTCCCTTCTATGTAGAAAAGAAACAGGACAGTTCAGAAGGTTCACGCATATTTATAGAAAGTAATGGGTTGTAAATTTTTAAAAAGGGAGGGGGATCCAAGTGACTATTGAATCTCAAAATGAACAACAGCCATTTTACGCGACTCGAGACGATCAAGCTCCAACATTCTCGACAAGTGGATTTGTAAATGGAGAAATCAAAACATTTGAACTTGAGTTATATAAAGGGAAATGGCTTCTATTATTTTTCTATCCAAGTGACTTTACACCCGTCTGAGAGACAGAACTAGCAGCGGTCGCTGCTGTTTACCCATATTTTCAGGCGATGAATGTGGAGATTTTGGCTATCAGTACAGATAGCATCTATTCACATAAAGTGTTTCGAGAAACCACTCCCTCTTTACAAAATGTCTACTACCCTATGTTGAGTGACAGAACTCATGCGATCTCCAAATCGTATCGAGTATTGGATGAGAAAACAGGAGCTGCTTTTAGAGCCTCTCTTTTTATAAATCCTGAACAGATCATCGTCGCAAAGCTCGTCTATCCGAGGGAAGTCGGACGAAACCTTTATGAACATGTAAGGCTTATGCAGGCACTTCAGCACGCAAAGAACACAGGTAAAGGTGTCCCAGCAAACTGGATGCCTGATCAAAGTTAAAAAGCAAATGATGGAAAACTCCCTCGCTTTCCACTATACAAGGTATAATAAGGGAAGGAGGGATGTTCATGGATTTTTCTCAAAGTATTTCAGAGGAACGCATTCGTAAGGCGATTGAAAATGGAGAATTCGATCATTTACCTGGCTACGGGAAACCGTTAAAGCTCGATGATTTATCTGCCATTCCAGAGGAACTTCGTATGGCATATACCGTGCTGAAAAATGCGGGATATTCTCCAGAAGAACATGCACTCAGGCAGGAAATGATGTCTATAGAATCTCTTTTAAAAGCCTGTGATGACGATGATCAAAGACTTGGTCTTCAGAAAAAATTAAATGAAAAGATGCTGCGTTATAACAGTATGCTATCCAAACGCCGAGTGAATACAAACTCCTCTATTTTTAAAAATTATGAGCAAAAAATAAATAATAAGTTATTTTAATGCCTAAGAAACCTCTTAGGCATTTTTTTGTCACATCTTCCAACATAATTTTTTACATATTCCCCTTAAAAAATGACATAATTAGCCGAAATAAAAAGTAGTAGGTTGATAGAAAGAGGACTTCTATCATAAAAGATACTCAGGAAAAGACAGGAGAATGAAGTATGGATAAAACGTCGGTAATAGGTGTTGTCATAGGGGTTGTGGCTGTACTAGTAGGGATGTTCTTTAAAGGCGTTAGCCCAGTGCAGCTAGTGAATCCAGCGGCAATTTTAATTATCTTGTTAGGAACGGCTGGGGCCGTGACAATCGCATTCCCAACAAGTGAAATCAAAAGAGTACCAAAGCTTTTCGGAAAGCTATTTAAAGAAGACAAGCTACCAAACCCAGCTGACTTAATTAAAATGTTTTCTGATTGGGCGCAGCTAGCTCGTAAAGAGGGGCTATTAGCTCTAGAGTCAAAAACGAATGAAATCGACGATGATTTCTTGAAAAATGGATTATCACTTGCTGTTGACGGACAAAGTGCCGACTATATTCGCGACGTGCTATCGGAAGAAATTGAAGCGATGGAAGAAAGACATCAATCTGGTGCACTTATCTTTACACAAGCAGGTACGTACGCTCCGACCCTTGGGGTACTTGGTGCGGTAGTAGGTTTGATTGCTGCCCTTGGATACATGAATGATATCGAGGGTCTAGGTCACGCGATCAGTGCTGCATTCATTGCCACCTTATTAGGTATTTTCACCGGTTATGTATTATGGCATCCATTTGCAAACAAATTGAAGCGTAAGTCTAAGCAAGAAGTAAAGATTAAACAAATGATGGTAGAGGGGATTCTATCCATTCTAGAAGGGGAAGCTCCTCGAGTTATTGAAACAAAACTAGCTTCTTACCTACCAGGTAGTGAAAAGAAGAAGTTCTTAGCTGCGACAGGAGAACCGGCAAATGAGTAAGCGCCATAAGAAGCATCATCATGAGGAGCATGTTGACGAATCTTGGTTAATTCCTTACGCTGACCTTTTAACTCTCCTGCTAGCTTTGTTTATCGTATTATTTTCAATGAGTTCATTGGATGCGAAAAAGTTTCAAGCGATGGCAGAAGTGTTTAATGCTCAATTTACGAGTGGAACGGGAATATTTGAGTTTCCAAGCCCGGTTCCTGAAGAAGGGGCAACTGCACCAGACGAGCAGCAAAATGACTCTGAAAATACCGAAAAATCCCAAGCTCAATCTCAAGGGATGACAGAAGAGCAAAAGCAGCAGCTAGCAGAACAAGCGGAACAGGTTGAGCTCCAAGCCATTCAAGCAAAGGTAAACGAGTATATAACGAGCAAAGGGTTAGAAGATAAACTTGAAACAACTCTCGAAGATGATGGATTACACGTAACGATACGAGACAATGTTTTATTTGAATCGGGCAGTGACTCAGTGAGAACCCAAGATTTAACCATTGTTAGGGAGATCTCAGATTTACTCGTTATGGATCCAGCGCGAAGTGTTATTATCAGTGGACATACAGATAATGTTCCGATTAAAAATGCAAGGTTCTCTTCTAACTGGGAGCTAAGCGTCATGCGTGCTATTAACTTTATGAAAATCTTACTCGAAAACGACAAGCTCGATCCTAGTTGGTTTAGTGCAAAGGGATACGGAGAATTCCAACCTATTGCTTCAAATGAAGATGCCGCTGGAAAAGCGAAAAATCGTCGTGTAGAAATATTAATCTTACCAAGAACTGCAGACTGAGCCATGATAGGTTCAGTCTTTTTCTATTTTAAAAAATAAAAAAGGACCACTCCAAAGAGTGGCCAAAAAGAGATACAAGGGATTATTCATTAGGAAGCGCTTACAAGAAACGCAAAACAAAAAACTAATCGTTGTTATTATCAGGTTGTGGTACTTCCGGTTTACACATTCGATCCATTAAAATCCCAGCAAAGAGTATGCATGCAATTGGAATGGTGAAATTCAAGATGTGAACAACGGTCATGGAAATACCTCCTTCACACATGGTTGAATCTACTTTAATTATAGTGTTTATTCATAAAAATGGCAAATAAAATTCAAAAAATATACAAATTTAACAATTGACAACAATCAATATAAAGGTTAGTTCGATTTTAGTTAAAAGTATGAAATATTTTTCCAATTAATGAGAATAATAAGGGTGGTAAATGAGTAAACAAAAGTTTATAATAAAGACAAATGTCTATATTGTCATGAGGTGAATTATGAGTGATAAGGAAGCAACGATTCTTGGACTGATTAAAAGAGATCCATTTATATCTCAAAATGAGTTGGCAGAAAGGACAGGCTTGTCTCGTTCAGCTGTTGCTGGTTATATTTCTTCTCTTACAAAGCAAGGAAAACTATTAGGTCGGGCATATGTATTACCTAATAAAAAACAGGTGATCTGTATAGGCGGAGCCAATGTTGATAGGAAAATGCAAGCGATCGATAAGCTTCAGTTAGGAACATCCAATCCTGCTAGTACTAGTAATTCTTGCGGAGGGGTTGCAAGGAACATTGCTGAAAACTTGGGAAGACTAGGATTAGATGTTTCTCTTATGACTGTTGTTGGTGATGATCATGAAGGAAAATGGCTACTAGACTACACAAGGTCTTACGTTGATATAGAGCCTTCAAAAATTCTTCCTAATGAAGCAACGGGAACGTATACGGCTGTTTTGGATGTGGATGGGGAAATGGTGGTTGCTTTAGCAGATATGGGCATTTATGATCGTGTCGATTTAGAGTTTGTTGAAAAGCGCTGGGGTTTTCTTGCATCAACAGAGCTTGTCATGATTGATACAAACTTCCCTTCTGACGTACTAGCAAAAGTGATTGATCGCTGTAGAGAAGAAGCGATTCCCCTCGTGATCACCCCTGTTTCAGCTCCAAAAATTAAGAAGTTGCCACAAAATCTTGATGGTGTGGCTTGGCTTATAGCAAATAAGGACGAAGCAGAGGCGTTAGCTGGGAAACCAATTAAAGACGAAGGTGACTTTTTTAAAGCTGCAGAAGCAATTATGAAAAAAGGCGTGGAAAGAGTTGTTATTTCTCGCGGAGACAAAGGACTTATTTACTTTACAAAGGCGAATGAAGCGGGTGTATTGTTACCGCCGAAGGTTGATGTTGTTGATGTAACGGGTGCAGGAGATGCACTGGTTGCAGGAATTGTTTATGCCTACTTACGCGAGTTAAAAACGGAAGATGCCTGCAAAATTGGAATGGCATGTTCGATGCTTACTTTAGCAACGGAGGAAACGGTTAACCCGTCATTGAATCATCAACAACTACAAGAAGCTTTTCAACATAATTTCCACTAAGGAGAAAACAAACATGGAAAAATACTTAGAATACTCACAAGAAGTTTTAGAAGCGAAAAAAAATAATGTACCAGTAGTAGCATTAGAGTCAACTATCATCTCTCACGGAATGCCGTACCCACAAAATGTACAAACGGCAAAGGAAGTAGAAGACATTATTCGTAAAAATGGTGCTGTACCGGCTACGATTGCTATTTTAGATGGGAAAATAAAAATAGGCTTATCAGACGAAGAGTTAGAAATGCTTGCTACACGAAAGGACATTGAAAAGGCGAGCCGTAGGGATTTACCTTACCTAGTGGCGACGAAGAAAAATGGAGCAACAACGGTAGCGGCAACGATGATCTGTGCAGAGCTTGCTGGCATTGAAGTGTTCGTAACCGGTGGGATTGGTGGAGTTCACCGTGAAGCTGAAGTAACGATGGATGTTTCAGCTGATCTTCAAGAACTCGCTCAAACCAATGTTGCTGTTGTGTGCGCAGGGGCAAAATCTATTCTTGATATTGGTTTAACACTAGAGTATTTAGAAACTCATGGGGTGCCAGTCGTTGGCTTTGGTACCGAGGTACTTCCGGCTTTTTATACAAGAACAAGTCCCTTCCAAGTGAATGTTCAAGTGGAAAATGAAAAGGAAGCAGCAAGCATGATTCGTACAAAGTGGGAGTTAGGATTGAAGGGTGGAGTGGTTATTGCTAACCCAATCCCAGAAACAGATGCTCTTGATGAGCAATTTATCAACAGCGTGATTGAAGCGGCTTTAAAGGAAGCAAAGGAAAATGAGATTGCGGGTAAAAATGTTACTCCATTCCTTTTATCAAAGGTAAAAGAATTAACAGAAGGAAGAAGCTTGGAAGCAAATATTGCCTTGGTTAAGAATAATGCTGAGGTTGGATCAAAAATAGCTGTTCAACTTAACACTCTATCTTAAAAAATATTTTTGAGGAGTCAGTCTCATAAGGACTGATTCCTTTTTTTTTGCATAAAAATAGTACTAGATTTACAAACTCTGAATATGTACACCACAACGAACGAATTGTTCTTAAAAAAACTATAAAAGTAAGAAATAGGGAGAAAGGAGATGAAAACGGAAGAAAACTGTTCATTATAACGAAAAAACGGTTCGTTTAGGGTGTTTAGTTTACCAGCACTACCGTCTAAAATAAAAGTAAATTATTCTTTATATAGAACAAAAATTAATAGAATAAGAAACGAAAACTATTAGAATAGTAGGTGGCGGGAATGTACCGAAAGAACTGTGACAAATGTTATCGCCCTTCATACAGCAGCTCGGAAGCAGGGGAATGGATCTGTCCTATATGTGGACATAATCTAACAAAGTTACCTTTTTTTGATGCAGTTACACTGGAAAGGGTACATGTAAATATCATTCCTATCCAAAGGAAATTAAAAGCATATGAGAATCAAAAACTAGGAATAAAGACTTAATTGTTTAAAAGTCAGAAAATTTTAAAAATGATTTCGACAGTGGGCGACATGAAGACTTATGATTTTTGTGTTTGTTCTTACAAATGTAAAAAATGTATGTGTCCATTGGTACTCAATTGTTCTTTATGGAGATCTTTGTCGAATAGTGTAACTAAAAAGTTGGGAAATTTTTAAAGTGTATGACAAATTTTTACACAATTTACTAAGATCGAGTAGTAAAATGATTGATAAGTGAATCACATAGGGAGAGAAAAACACAGAAAAAGGCAAACCTTCTGAAAAGGGGGGACGCAAAGTCGCAGGTCTAAGGTAGTTAGAAGTTTTTTTGCTAAGACGGCTGGACTGCCTGGAATACGATCGTATTTTAGGGGGAGATTGAGGGATGTTGGAAACGAGTGAAGTGACATTAGAAGAGCTAGACTATGAGTGGATGATGTTGATCATTGAGGCAAAAAAGTTAGGCCTAGAGAAAGAAGAGATTAGAAGATTTTTAGGTGAGAATGAAATTAGAGGATAAAAAGAAACTAGCTTACTTAGCATGTTGTTTCATACATAGAATGAAAGTATTTCTGTTAGGGTCGGACCGTATGGGAATGCTTTTTATTTTGGAAAAAAAGACAAAATCACCTGGATTTTGTCTTTTTGCATTAGTTATTATTTGATTGATTACTTCTCCATTTATTAAACTCAAGAAATTCTTTAAACTGATCCTTCGAAACCCCGGAGTTCATAGCCTCTTTCACAAGCTTCATCCAGTCAGAGTCTAGTTCGTCTTTATTTGGGTGCTCATGTATAAGATGGTCAACTGGTACATGAAGGACAGCTGAAATTTTCTCAAGAAATTGGATAGACGGATTCGTTTGTAAATTTCTTTCTAATGAACTTAAGTATGATTTCGCGACACCAGCTTGTTCAGCTAGCTCAGACATGGACATTTTCTTTTCAAGACGAAGTTTCTTAACACGATCTCCAATCATCTAGATCACTCACCTATCTCTCTGTATGAATTCATAATAGCAAAAAAAATTGGTTAGTTCCATATTCAGAACGAAAATAGTAGGTTTCGTTCTTAAAATTTCTTTAGTTAGTCACAAATGGATGGTTATTACGGTTCTAGTGATTAAAAGCTGATTAACAACTTTTAATGCTTCTATGTAGCATTATACACAATACCATTCGTATTGAAAGTGATAATTATGGGCGTAACTAAAAAAAATCTACTGTCCACCCCATATGGACAAAACCACCCAATCTGTCCACGAACGGTGACAGACACCACAAAAAGACAGAATGGCCCTTTTTGTCCACGAAGGGTGTCTGACACCCTTTTATACCCGGGATTGGGGTGGGTGAAACCTATTTTTTTTGTTCGACAAATTCTTTTTTTTGTGGTTGTTGATTTTAAAGGGGTGAAGGGAATTCAATCAAACGTTTGATTGACTATTGTTTGAGGTTATCTAACAAAATTAGACATAGGAATGCTTTGCTAATATAGACCGTTAGAGAGTACAATAAAGACTATACATTATTGGGATTTGGGGAAGTGAGATAAATGATTGTTTTAAAATCACCTCGTGAAATTGAGGCAATGAAAAAAGCAGGAGAGCTTCTGGCTGCTTGTCATAAAGAAATTAAAAAAATGATCAAACCAGGAATAACAACTTGGGAAATTGACCAGTTTGTTGATAAATATTTAGCGCAGCATGGGGCAATTGCTCAGCAAAAGGGTTACAGAGGTTACGAGTACGCAACATGTGCTAGTATTAATGATGAGATTTGTCACGGCTTTCCAAGAAAAGAACCTCTAAATACAGGGGACATTGTCACAATCGATATGGTTGTCAATGTGAATAGCGCCTTAGCAGACTCTGCGTGGACGTATATCGTTGGAGAAGCTTCTGAAGAAACAAACCGTCTTGTAGAGGTAACAAAAACGAGCTTATACAAAGGAATTGAAGCAGCCGTCGTAGGAAATCGAATCGGAGATATCGGACATGCGATTCAAACCTACGTGGAAGGAGAGGGATTCTCGGTCGTAAGAAACTTTATTGGCCATGGAATTGGCCCCTCCATTCATGAAAAGCCGGATGTTCCGCACTTTGGACTACCAGGAAAAGGTCCTCGCATAAAAGAGGGAATGGTATTTACGATCGAACCGATGGTAAATGTCGGAAGCTACGAAACAAAGATGGATTCCAATGGTTGGACCGCTCGTACCGTGGATGGAAAAAACTCTGCTCAATTTGAGCACACCATTGCCATCACGAAGAATGGTCCGATCATTCTAACAGATCAAGGTGAATAATCAATCCATATCAACACAAAACTATATGAAGCAAGATGGAGGAAGACACATGACAGAAAACCATGAAACAGAAAAAAAGAAAATAAGCTTACAAGAAGCCATTAAGCAACAACTAGAAAAAAAGAAAAATCAGCAAGCAGGAGGAAAAGCTAGCGCCAACGGTCCTGCGACAACAAAGAAAATGAAAAGCCAGCAAACCAAAAAGGTGAGCAATCAACGTCGTAAGATGGG
>NZ_JAKFCQ010000056.1:0-28113 GCF_036676585.1 Robertmurraya sp. | reverse complement strand
CTAATTGTAGCGGGCTACGATAGTGATGATATTCATTTCATCACGAAAAAAGATTTAAGCATAGGGAAGTCAGTCAAGGTTGGCAAAGGCCCCTTTCAAATAATCATTAGGGAGATTGACTAATGGAAAAGCAAATTCAAGTTCTCATCGTGGATGATGAGGAGGATATGAGGCAGTTACTGAAGATGTATCTTGAGAATGCTGGTATGATTTGTTCACTTGCCGCAAATGGTGAGGAGACGTATAAATACGTTACTGGCAATCACTTTGACATTATCTTACTGGACATTATGATGCCTGGGGATGATGGATTTGTTGTTTGTGAAAAACTTCGTCATGTATCAAATATACCCATTATTTTTCTATCGGCAAAGGGAGAAGAATGGGATAAAGTGAAGGGGCTCAAAACTGGGGCAGACGACTATATTGTAAAGCCATTTAGCCCTGGTGAACTTGTTGCTAGGATACAAGCGGTTCTTAGAAGAAGTCATACATTTAAAGATGAAAATGAAATTGTTAAGGCAGGTATCATTTTTATTGATAAGAATGCTCGTAAGGTAATGGTTCAACATGAACATATTGTTCTGACATTAAAGGAATATGAAGTACTTCTTTTTTTGATCGAGCACCACGGTCAAGCGCTGAGTAGAGAACAACTTCTTGAACAGGTGTGGGGGTTAGGGTATAGCGGAAGTCTTCGTACAGTTGATACACATATAAAAACTTTACGAATGAAGCTCGGAAAGGCTGATTACATAGAAACGGTCTGGGGAATCGGTTATAAGTTTGAGGTGCCTGCTAATGCAATTTCATCCTAATACCCTTTCAAAGAAATTATGGATTTTTGTTACAACAACCATTATTATAACCATTGGCTTTTCGTTTTTATTATCAAATTTTTTCTATGAAAAATTATATGTTGAAAATGTAAGAAGAGGGTTATTGGAAGAAGGAACAAGGCTTTCTGCTGAATATGAAGGTGGACCTTTATCGAGCGAATTAATTGAAAAAGTAGAATGGTACAATTCAAAGAACGAATCAGAGGTGTTTATTGTTAGTAACCCAAAAGAGTTAAGCGCTTGCTTACCTTATGAAATCGATTACGATACCATTATCGGACCGGAAGAAAGAGATCAGTTACTCAGTGGGCAATCTGTCGAAAAAATGGGGTATGAAGAGCGGTTTGATCGAGACGTTATGGCCGTAATCGTCCCTTTAACTGATTCGAATCGACTTGAGGGGATCATTTATTTATATGTGCCCTTAGCAAAAATCTCAGAGCTTACAAACGATTTTTCGGTCATTGGTCTGGTAGTCGGGTTACTCTTTGTCATTATGTCTGTTTACATAGGGACCATTTTTGTAAAGAAAATAACAAAACCCTTAGAAATCATGAAACATGCTGCTGAAAAAGTAACAGCAGGGGATTATTCAGCTAGAGTACCCGTCTTTTCTAAAGATGAAATCGGCCAGTTAGGAACCGCCTTTAACCTCATGTCGGTATCGATACAAAAAGAAGATGAAAGAAAAAAAGAATTTTTAGAAGATGTATCTCATGAGCTACGTACCCCCATTAGTTATGTGAAGGGTTACAGTGAGGCACTAAAAACGGGTCTTGTAAAGACGTCCCAAGAGCAAGAGCGGTATTTAGCATTAATACATAGAGAAGCAAGCCGAATGGAAAGGCTTGTTGGAGATTTACTTGATTTATCGAGGTTCGACTCTGAAGATTTTCGTTTAGAATTACGTCCATTACCATTAGCTCAGCTTGTTGAGGATTGTCTGGAAAAATACAGTCCGACACTCCAACAGAAGGGCTTGCTACTAAACTCAGACCTAGATCCTGACATTATTGTAAATGCTGATGAGGGCAGAATAGAACAGGTGATTCAGAATATCGTAGATAATGCAATAAATTATACGGAGCAAGGTCGTATCAACGTTCTTCTATTAAAACATGACAAAGGGTGTATCCTTTCCATAAAGGATACAGGCATTGGTATTCCTAGGGAAGATATTCAAAGAGTCACTCAGAGATTTTTCCGTGTGAACAAAGCACGAACTAGAAGCGATGGTGGTACGGGTCTCGGGTTGGCTATTTCCAACAAGTTAATACAACTACATGGAGGCACGCTTGAAATAGAGAGTGACCTTGGAGAAGGAACGTGTATCTCTATCGTTCTTCCCGTTACCTAAAATATGAGATGGATAATCTGAAAGGAGTAATAGGAATGAAAAAAGGATTAATTTTTATTATGTTCACATTTTTAATTATGAGCTTAGCGGCTTGTGCGCAAGAAGAGGATGAGACTCCACAGTTTTTAGATGTACAGCTGACGATTACTCCAGAACATGCCGAAAAAGGGCAGCAGGTTGTTTTTGAAGCGAAAGTAACCTATGGGGAAGAAGAGGTTACCGATGCGGATGAAGTTGCCTTTGAAATATGGCGTGCAAATGACGAAAATCATGAAAAAATAGAAGTAGAGCACAATGAAAACGGAGTGTATTCCCTAGAAAGAACGTTTGATATGGATGGAACGTATTATGTATACGCCCATGTTACTGCAAGAAGCATGCACAATATGCCTAAAAAAGAGTTCGTTGTGGGTACAGCAAGTGAAAAAGAAGAGGACACATCTTCCTCAATGATGGATGAAGAAGAGGACCATAGTGGTCATTAATCCTCTCTTTGAATAAATAAAACGACCTCTTCGTTTTCTACTGGTAGTTTAATGGTTAATATCCCATCTGTTAGAGAATAACGTATTCCTTCTTTGTTAATGTGAGAAGGAAGCGTTATTTTTTTTTCAAATGTAAGATGTGGTCTTTCCTTCATGTGATAACGCATGCCCTCTTTCATAGTTCGGCATGTACCGGTTAAGATACAAATCTCTTTCTCTATTCTTACATGTATATCACCTATTTTAATGCCAGGTACCTCTGCTTCTAGAATAAAGCCTTCATCATCTTCATATAAATCACAGCGAGGAAAATTTTTTTGTTGCAGCTCCATCGTCCATTTCATTGTGGACTCAACTTCTTTTCTCCAAGATGATTCTAAGTTACAGTCATAATTAAAGAACATCACATGGTCACCCTTTAATAAATTTCTTTTACATCAATTTCTGAGTATTGAAAATCGGTGCTTTTTGGAATCTTTACTTCAAGTACGCCATCTTTATATGTTGCGACTCCACCTTTTTTCTTCACTGTTGCTGGTAAGGTGTATACTTGACGTTCCGATTCAATTGGGAAATTTTCAATGATAAGCTGATTCGACGTATGACAAACTTTAATTTTATTAAGGCAGTCTTCGTCCTTAATGGGAATCATAGCAAATACGAAGTCATGTGTTTCAAAAATATGAGCAGAGTGAGTGTCCTTTTTTATAGAGTTCGAATTCTGGTTGCTTTGTGAATTTGTAGCAAACTCAGGAGAAAATCCGGCACCATTCATTCCTTGGCTAAACACTTTACTCATGGTCTCCTGAACGTATTTCTCGACATCCTGAGGTTTCATTCCTTGAAAACTACCCTTCATATCCTTTCCGAAGGGGAACATATTCCATGGAAACATTTGTACCACCCCTAATTATAAAAAATCTCCACTACATCTTATGCAATAACTTAGGTATGGTTAAATACGATTAAGACACTTTATATTTGCATTCAAGCGAACTTCTTTTTAGTATATTTATTAGAAAACAAAATTTATTTATTGTGAGGTTATTGATTTGAATTCAAAAACAGCTTTGATTACAGGGGGAGCGACGGGTATTGGGAAGAAAATCGCCGAGGAGCTTGCTCAAAGAGGAATAAATCTCGTTGTTAACTATCGAAGCAGTGAAAATGAAGCGATTAACCTTGCAGAAGGATTAATCGCCGAATATGGAATCAGGATTGAACTCATCCAGGGTGATGTTTCTAGTCAGCAGGATTGTATAAAAATTTGTGAACATATCAAACAAAAAAATATAACGATAGACATACTCATACATAACGCGGGGCCTTATATTCATGAAAGGAAAAGACTAACTGATTACTCGGTTGATGAATGGAATTATTTAATTAATGGTAATCTAAACGCGGTGTTTTATTTAACAAAAGAATTAATTCCTAATATGAGACAGCAAAAGTGGGGAAGAGTCATAACCATTGGATTTGATAGGGTGGAAACAGCACCAGGCTGGGTTTATCGTTCAGCTTTCGCTGCTGCAAAAACGGGTTTAGCAAGTTTAACAAGAACCCTTTCTCTTGAGGAGGCTGAAAACGGTATTACAGCAAATATGGTATGTCCGGGGGACATTACTGGTCTTTGGAAAGAGACGAATATACTAGAGGCAACATCGCAAGTTTTAACAAGTACACCAGTTGGTAGGCCAGGGACGGGAGAAGATATCTCAAGGGTTGTCGCTTTTCTAATTGACGACCAGTCGAGCTTTATAACCGGTAGTATTATCCCTGTAACAGGAGGGGTGGACGTTCTCGGGAAAGTTCATAATAAATGACTCTTTACAGTATTGTCAAAGAGGTATAGTATATTGTATTATTTACGATATCATTGGAATACTATTCCAATGATATTTTTCGTTTTATATCTTAATAAAGAAGGGTCTTTATGAACAAAACCATAAAATTAACGCCTGCTCAATTATTAATTTTCGTTTTTATCTTTTTTATCTTCTTAGGAACGATTCTTTTGCTACTACCGTTTTCAACAAATAAACCACTTACATTTATTGATGCGTTGTTTACGACCGTTTCAGCCATGACGGTAACAGGATTAGGTGTAGTTGATACAGGAACACACTTCACGTATGTAGGACAATTTATTATCGCATTGCTCATACAGCTTGGTGGATTAGGGATTATGACCTTTTCTGTGTTTATTTTTATTGTTCTAGGAAAAAAGATTGGATTTAAACATCGACTGATCATGCAACATGCTCTTAACCAAGTAAATATTGGTGGGGTTATAAAGCTAGTTAAGAATTTGTTCTTTTTTTCTATCACCATTGAATTCATTGCAATGATTATACTTGCACTTCGTCTTGTTCCCGAATTTGGTTGGAAAAAAGGGCTATTTTCAAGCTTTTTTCACTCTATTTCAGCGTTCAACAATGCTGGTTTTGCCCTGTGGCCGGATAATCTTATTCAGTTTGTGGGAGATCCTATCATCAATATTATTATTAGTGCGCTTTTCATAATTGGTGGACTTGGATTTACCGTTTTAGTTGATTTAAAGGAAAAGAACTCTTTTTCAAAACTTAGCCTACACAGTAAGATGATGATTGTAGGGACGTTAGTCATTAATGTCGTATCTCTTCTGCTTATTTTTGCATTAGAGTATAGAAACCCACATACTCTTGGTAGCTTAACAACCGTAGAAAAGTTTTGGGCATCTTACTTCCAAGCAGTTTCACCAAGAACAGCAGGTTTTAACACCATTGATATTGGTTCAATGAATGATCCAACGATCTTTTTTATAACCATCCTAATGTTTATTGGTGCCGGTAGTGCTTCTACAGGTGGTGGGATTAAGTTGACCACCTTTATGGTTATTTTGTTTTCCACGTTTTTCTATTTAAGAGGACGAGACGATATTCAAATCTATAGGAGGAATATTCCTTCTGGTTATATTGCGCGAGTGACAGCAATTGCTATGACCAGTGTTCTAATCGTGGTGCTAGCCGTTTTGCTTATCAACATAATAGAGCCTATCCCATTTTTACCATTATTGTTTGAAGTAGTATCTGCATTTGGAACAGTTGGGTTGTCCATGGGCATAACTGCTAGCTTGACTGTTCTCGGAAAATTGATCATCATAATTGTCATGTTTATTGGGAAAATCGGCCCGTTAACATTAATGTTTATGCTTGCAAGACCGCAAAAATCGAATTACAAATATCCAGACGAAGAAATATTAACTGGTTGAGTAAAAAAGAAGGATCCTTGTATCCTTCTTTTTTCTTAGGATCATTTATAGTAAAATAGTATGAGGTAGTGGAAAAATAACGAAAGCACTAGGTGAAGGAAATGACAACGTACAAACGATTTATCAAACAACTAATCACCAATTATATCATTGGTTCCTTATTAGCCGTTTTTGGTGTTGGAGGAACACTCATGTTTTCAACTATTGATATCACTACAAATGACCAATTCTATTTACTATTAATCATGATTCTCTCGGTGATTTGCATGTTCACATGTGAAGCCATTACATTTTATTATCATATAAAGCCTATTAAAGTTGTTTTTTGTACTAATAAAGTAAAAGAAGAAGATGTAAGGAAAGGGCTTAGACAGTTGTATCAGTTTCCTATCCTTACGGTGAAACGAATCCTGCTGCCTCACTTTTTAGGACTATCTATCCCCGCAACATCATTAGCAGCTGCCTTTATCTCTATGGGGAAACTTCATGTTCCCATGATCTATATTCTTTATTCAACAATTGCCGCTGTATTCGTAGCGATTCTCCATGCATTAACGGAGTTTTATTTAACATTACGAGCGATACAACCAATATCGACAGCGATGAAAGATATGCTTCGATTAGGTGAAAACTCTTTGTTTTTGGAAAATGATATGGTTGTAGCTATTCGTAAGAAATTTCAGTACACGGTTTTAATTATTGGAGTTCTCCCTGTCCTCCTTTTCCTTTTAGCAGCACAAATCAAATTATCGCAACTTACGGGAATGGAAATGCAGGTGTATTGGCAATGGGCAGGATTAATTATTGTTTTTACCGTTATTTATTCCATTTTAGTCTCTAGGTTTATGACAAGAGATATTGAAAGTCCTCTTCGTCAACTTCAGGAATTAATGGAAAATGTTAAAAATGAAAACTATAACTTTATTAAAACAAATGTGTATACGGATGAATTTTCAAAAGTGTTTACCGGCTTTAATCATATGGTGAATGCCATAAATGAACGTGAATCAACCAATAAACAGCTATTAGAAAGTTTTATGACTTCTCTTTCCACCACTCTTGATGCGAGAGATCCATACACGTCGGGTCACTCTTCACGGGTAGCAAAGCTCTCCTTTGAAATTGGTCAAGCCCTTGGTTTAAATAAGGATGATTTAGACCAGCTGTATCAAACAGCATTATTACATGACATAGGAAAAATTGGTGTTCCTGACCATGTATTGCTTAAAGAAGGAAAATTAACGGAAGAAGAGTTCGCTCATATTAAAGCTCATCCCGTGATTGGAGAACATATATTAAAGCAAGTACAACCTGCAAGTAAAGTTGCTGGAATGTTACCAGGTATTAGACATCACCACGAACGTATGGATGGAAAAGGGTATCCAGACGGGTTAAAAGGACAACAAATTCCACTTTATGGCCGAATTATTGCTGTTGCGGATAGTTTTGATGCCATGACGTCTGATCGCCCATATCGAAAAGGGATGGTAGAAGAGAAAGCTTTAAATATCCTTCTATCTGGCAAAGGTACCCAATGGGATAGTGAATTGGTAGATCTGTTTATATCCAATATGAATCGTATACTAGAAGAAAAAAGGCCAGCTCGTTAATTAGAGCTGGCCTCCTTACTATACATTTTTCTTTGTACATAGATCAGGCGACTTGATAAACATATAGCGCCAACGGCTAATCCTGAAATGAGACCAATCCAGTAGCCAAAAGCTCCCCAATTGGTGTAATTAGCCAAATAGTAGCCAAATGGAAGGCCGACTACCCAATAGGAAACGAGAGACATAATAAATGTGATGTTAACATCCTTGTAGCCACGTAGGGCACCTTGAACAGGAGCCTGGATAGCATCTGAAAGCTGGAAAAATAATGCATACATTAAGAAATGTGCAGTTAATTGTAATACTTCATTATCACTTGTATAAATAGAAGCAATTTCTGTTCGCAATAGAGCTAAAATGATCCCGCATACAAGAGCCATACTAACAGCCATTGTTAATCCTATCCAGCTATAGATTTGCGCATCACGGTACCTTTTTGCTCCCACTTCAAAACCAACAACGATTGTTAGCGCCATCGAAATGCTGAGTGGAATCATGTAAAGAAAAGACGCGAAGTTAAGAGCCGCTTGATGAGATGCAATTGTAACGGTATTAAAGGTACTCATTAAAAGTGTGACAGCTGCAAAAATACTCGTCTCAAAAAATATCGCTAAGCCAATCGGAATGCCGATCATAAGTATTTCTTTCCAAGCTTTTAGTGCTAATGGATAAATCTTACTGAACACATGGAATGTTGAGAAAGACTCTTTTGAAACAATAATCCATATCGAAATCCCAGTAACAATCCAATATGTTATGGCCGTCGCATAACCAGCACCTACTCCTCCGAGCTCAGGGAACCCAAATTTCCCATAGATAAGTAGATAGTTAAAGATAATATTAATAGGAAGGGAGGAAAGTGAAATAAACATTGTTACTCTAGTTTTTCCAAGTGCATCGATAAATGATCGCAACACTTGATAGACAAATAGAGGGATAATCCCGAAACTAAGGGCTACTAAGTAATCATGGGCTATCTGTTCGACAGCTGGTTCAAGACTCATAGATTGAAGAAGGTAGTTTATAGTAAATGCACCTATGATAAGAACAACTATTGCTAAGGTGATTGAGAGATAAACTCCTTGAATGACCTTATAAGGTATTTCTTTACGATTCTTTGCGCCAATTAATTGTGATACAACTGGAGTTATTGCAAGTAATATTCCACTTAACCCTGTAAATACAGGAGTCCAAATACTCGAACCAATGGCGACACCTGCTAAATCAATCGGACTGTAGTGACCTGACATGGTGGTATCAAAAAAGTTCATTGAAAATAAAGCAAGTTGAGTAACGAGAATGGGTAAAAGAATGTATAAAAGTTGTTTGATCTTTTCTTTCTTTGTGTGTGTTTGATTCATCATGTTTTTCCTCAATTTCTATTCAAGTAACGATTGAAATTATATCACATTTACTTCTGTTGCCGAACAAATTTTTGACACAAACCTTTCACTAACATGTCATAATATTTTTAAAATTTTATGAACAGTTTGATAGGGGTGAATGAAATCTATGTCTTTTGTGAAAAATGAAGACAACATCTTTTGAAAGGAAGCGACCTGCATGAATTTCAACTTAAATCGCATTAATCCCAATCAAACTCAGGTAATATACATGGATGGACGTTTTGAAACACTCACCAATGAAGAACTTGATGATCTACTCGCTACTGACATTTTTTATCAGGAGGAAGTCCCTCAACAATCACAATAAAAAAAACGCTCCTTTTATAAAGAGCGTTCCTTCTATTATTGTATGAATTTTCGTTTATGCTTCTAATAAATGTGTTGATTCTTGATGTAATGGTTGTTGCGATTGATGATGGCTTTCACGCTTAACATGCAATGTGTATAAATCTTTTGGAATTTCGTATAAGTTATAAAGATCTTCATCTTTGTTTAATTGGTCAAGTAAACCTTTTCTCGTTTCATTAGCGCAAACAACATAAGGTAATTTCTCTGCTGCTTTTTGCGAGCGGACGTTAACCTTTCTTATTCGCATATAAATGGTCTCTATTCCTAACTCATAAAAAAGCTCTTCAAAAAAAGCTTCTTTGGCAATCTTATTGTATCCTTTGCCATGGTATGGTTTTCCTAGCCAAGTGCCAAGAAAGCCTGCATTGTCCTCGATATCAAACAAATTAATTGTTCCTATTGGAGAACCCCATTCATCAAGTATCGTACGAGAGATTATTTCTCCACGTTCTTCTGCTTCCATTGTTTGTTTTGTTATAAATAGATATTCGTCATAACAATGTGCTTTTTGGCGCACAAAAGGAAAGACTTCTGGGTGCGTCATTAAATCGTAAAGTGCATGGCAGTCGTGAAGCTCGCGCTTCTTGATCATGTGTATCCCTCCAATATGAGGACAGTCCGACTCCATGACAAATAGAGACTCCGATCCTACCCTCGAAATTTTTTGTAGTGCTAAAAAATTTCGGGGTGGGAATCGAACCCACTAGAACCAGATACCTGGTGGCGCACCATTTGCCTTCCCTAGTCTTGCTTATATTTTATTCTAATAAAATAAATTACTTATTACTCACTAAAGTATCATACTAAAATTTATTACCGATTGGAATAGGAAAATGCATAGAAATTGATCTATTTTTATCGTCAATTTTTGACAGACAAAATCCTACAAAAATCATGCTTGACTATATACAATAGCGCCTTTTATCATTGTCCATTTTGGTTTTGATAAAAAATGGAATGGATGATGACTCCAAAGAACAAGGTCTGCTTCTTTACCAATTTCTATGCTTCCAATTTTATCATCGAGGCGTAAATTTCGTGCTGGTAATATAGTAATTCCTTCTAATGCCTTTTGCTCTGGTAGTCCTTCTCGAGTAGCAATCGCTGCACAAATATTTAAATATTGAATAGGGGTATATGGATGATCTGTTGTAATGGAGACTTCCACTCCATAGTCAGTTAATTCCTGGTAAGTTTTCCAGCTTTTATTCTTTAGTTCTACTTTTGAACGCCTCGTTAGGGTTGGGCCGACACTAACCTTAAGACCAATTCCTTGCAATTCTTCTGCAACAAGATGGCCTTCTGTACAGTGTTCTATTCGTAAGTCAAGGTTAAATTCCTCTGCAAATCGAACCGCCGAAATGATATCGTCTGCCCGATGAGCATGTATACGAACTGGTATCTCCCGTTTTAATGCCATAACAATCGGAGCAATCCGTAACAAATCTGGATTGTCACAATACTGAGCTTCTCTAAACTTTTCACGAAGCATTCCCATGATTCCCATTCTAGTGATGGAATCGTTATTCCCTTGACTATGGATTCTTTTTGGATTTTCACCTAATGCAATTTTTAGTCCGGCAGTTTCTTGCGCAAGCATCTTTTCAATGTTTTTTCCAAATGTCTTAATGACAGAGGTCGTCCCGCCAATTACGTTTGCGCTTCCTGGCATAACATGAGCGGTGGTAATTCCATGCTTAATAGCATCAGAAAAGGCAGGGTCAAGAGGATACACACCATCGATGGCACGAACATGAGGACTCATTGGATCAATTGTTTCGTTCGCATCGTTACCAGCCCACCCCGTCCCTTCATCGTAAAGACCTAAATGGGTATGAGTATCAATGAAACCCGGTAGTAAAAAATAACCGTTGCAATCAATGATCTTTGTTGTACTGTCAGAAGAAATCTTAGAATGTATTTTACTTATTTTACCATCTTCAATTAAAATATCCCCACAATGAATGGGTTTTGAGGTAATGGGATAAATATGAGCATTCTTTAATAGTATTTTGTTCATCTTTTCAACCTAACTTTCATTAATAATCTTTTAGTTTCAATCTCCCATACTAAAAAGAATGGAAAAAACCCACCCAAAGGTGAGTGTATTAAAAAATTCCCATCAACTGTAGTATGATAATTAATAGTCCTAATATCCAAACATACACAGCAAAAAATCGTAAGGAGTGCTTCTTTAAAAAATTTATCATCCAAACAACGGCAATATATCCAAATAAAGCCGAAGCAATGGTCGCAACAAGAAGACTGCTAAAACTGATATTTCCAACCTGCCCAGATGCTAATTCTCCAAATTGTAAAACCACTCCACCAGCAATAGCAGGAATAGAAAGTAGAAAGGAGAAGTAGGCAGCGGTTTCTCGATCGAGCTTTCTGAACAGACCTGCGGCAATAGTTAACCCAGAACGTGAAACAGCAGGGAAGATAGCTGCAGCTTGGAAAGTTCCGATAAATAAAGCATCTCCGTATGTGATAGAATGTAACGTTTTTCCACCGCGACGCACACCCTCTGCAATCCATAAAATAATTCCGGTAAAAATAAATTCCCAGCCAATGGTGATACCAGTCTTAGAGATAGAATCAAATAAATCACTTAATAAGAGCCCAACTACAACTGCTGGGATCGTACCAATGATAACGAGTTTAGAAAGCTTTCCAAATGGGTTCTTTATTATCGTAATGAGTTCATTTTTATAAATGACTAAAACGGCTAATAGCGTGCCGATATGTAGCATCGTATCTAAGAAAATACCCGCTTCATCAAGTCCAAATAAATGCCTTCCTAAATACAAGTGACCAGTACTAGAGATGGGAATAAATTCAGTTAATCCCTGAATAATACCGAGTACCAATGCTTCTAATTTTGACATCATCAGCTGCTTCACCTCTCTATAAGTTGACTACTATATATCTATTGCAGCATGTCCTGAACAAGAACTCTCCAAGTCGGAATATTTGTACATAAATCTCCTGAAACCTTTCATAATTTCAACCGTAAATAATACTATAGGATAAAAAGGAGTGAATAGAATGCCAACAAATGAAGAAAGAACCTTGGCTGCTGCCATTTATGTGATTAGCTTTTTTACAGTGTTTATTGGGCCCTTGCTAATTTGGCTTATTAAAAAAGATTCGTCATCATACATTGATTACCATGGAAAAGAGTACATGAACTTTTTTATCTCTTACACTGTCTACACGTTTGTTAGTGTTATTTTAATGATGGTCTTAATTGGTTTTTTAACCATTTGGGTGGTTGGTCTGGCTGGATTTATCTTTACGATTATTGGGGCTATTAAAGCGTACGAGGGTACTTCGTATCGAATTCCGTTAATTTTCCGTCTCATCCGATAATTGTTACACATAAAGCCTAGAGGAATCTGGGCTTTTTTGTATGTAAGGAAAATAAAATTTGTTATAATATGTAAATGAAGGGTATGTAGAAAGGAAGTAATGATGTGTTTGTAGATGGAACAGGTCTTGTATTAGAAGGCGGCGGAATGCGCGGAGTATATACAGCAGGTGTGTTAGAGAGCTTCTTAGAGAACGGATTATCGTTTCCTTATGTTATTGGTGTGTCTGCTGGTGCGTGTAATGCTGCCTCATATTTATCACAGCAGAAAGGGAGAAATAAAAAGGTGAATCTTGAGTATATATCGGATTCACGTTATCTCTCTTTGAAAAATTATATAAAAAATAGGGAGTTATTTGGGATGGATTTTATCTTCCATGAAATTCCATCAAGGCTAATACCGTTTGACTTCGAATCCTTTTATAAAAATAAAACAGAATTTGTCATTGGAACAACCGACTGTGCATCGGGTGAACCTGTGTATTTTAAAAAAAGTGATTATGGTCAAGAGATGCTGACCGTATTGAAAGCGTCGAGTTCTCTTCCGTTTGTTTCGCAAGAAATATTTTTTAAAGATAGATACTTACTAGATGGGGGAATTAGTGATTCGATTCCTTTAAAAAAGGCCAAGAGTGATGGTTATGGGAAGAATGTAGTTGTATTAACTAGAAACGAAGGGTACACAAAAAAACCTTCACGATTTGGTTTTCTTGTAAAACAGAGGTACCCTCAGTATCCTGGGCTACAACGAGCGTTAACACGCCGGTATCAAATGTATAATGACACAATAAATGAGATTATTCAGGAAGAAAAGAAGGGAAATATAATGGTTATTCGACCATCAAGCCCAATTAAGGTTGGCCGGTTGGAGAGAAATGCGACGAGACTAGAAGAGCTATATCAACAAGGATACGAGGATGGGCTTGCAAGGATCGAGGCTATTATGCACCTTTAATACTAAAATCACTTAAAATACGAGTTTCATAGATTGGTTTTGTTTTGAATACACTGTAAAACATTAGCAGGGAGGAGTTTAAAATGACGGTATGGGTCTTACTTGCGATTACACCTTTTATTACTCTCTTGTTTCTAGAAGAGGTTATTCAATTCTTTTATCAGCGTTATGTGTATGGGGCTGGAAAGGTCGAAAAAAAACTATCATTTTTTATTGGAACTTGTTTGAAAAAAGTGAAGAATGTAATTCAACGAACAAAAGTAAGGGTGCAAGGATAATAAGAAGTATCATGAATAGAGAAACAGTTTCATAGAATGAATTAGGGAAATTCTTTCTAAGGAGACTGTTTTATGAAAATGTATAACTATTATCACTACGCAGCAATGACGAGTTTGCATGCCAGTATTGTTGCACTAATACCACCATTTTTCTTAGTGTGTATCGGAGTTACTCTGAAACAACATCATAGTGTTCTCCTATTAACTCTGCCTTTTATTGTGTACAGTTTCATATCTTATCAAATATTTCTAGTCAATAAACATAGAATGGAAGATTCGGATGAGCCAGTTATTGAGTCAACAGTAGAGTCTGTTGTTGGTTCTTCTATGGCTATTCAGTTTCTTCCTGCCCCCTCTTTAAGGATGCTTCTATTTAGCAAAAACGGTCAACTTAATGCGGAAATAAAGGATTATTATCAATACAAATTTAGATGGTTTATTCCTTATTTTATAGATCAATTTTTTCCGAAAACGTATACCTTTTCAAAATCTGATGGAGGAGTGTTATACACATTTATACTAAAAGGAAAGAACATTTTAATCATGAATAATGTGGATGGTAAATGTGTTGCGAGTGTTCAAAGGAAGGCTTTTAAAAGGTATGTGGTAGAAACAAATATTGCTAAAAAGGAAGTAATCGTTCAATCCTCTTCCTTTTTTACAGATATCAAACTATACAACTCTCAAGGAGAAATATTGGCTAGAGTGAGACGAGGTTTTCTTCCTCGTATTTGGGACAAGCATATTAAAGATGTAAATACACCTATTCTTACATTTAGTGAAGAGGTAACCGATCTCGATAAAGTCATACTCCTTTCTATTCTGTCCAAGATCTATCGCTATAGAAATCATTGAGCAGTGAGATAGAATAATTGAAATAGTTATAGTATGATGAAACCAACTTCAACCTGGGGTTGGTTTTTATTGTGGAGGATTTACAATGAGAAAATTTATGATTATCATCACGTTGATTGTCTTAGTACTGTTTGTCGTTGACAAGTTTGTATTAAAAGAGAAGGGGTTAATTAGCAAGGTAGACGAAAATAAATACGAAGAAATCAAAGATGCTGACACCCTTCCAGTAGGAATAAAAATGGAGAATCAAGCACCAAACTTTCAAGTGATGGATTTAAATGGGAACCAAGTGAGCCTGACAGATTATCGTGGAAAGAAGGTTCTATTGAATTTTTGGGCAAGTTGGTGTCCGCCTTGTAAGGCTGAAATGCCACATATGGAGGAATTGTATAAAAAATACAAGGATGAGGGATTTATTATTCTTGCGTTGAACATGACAAACACGGAAGATAGCCTTGAGGACGTAACATCCTTCGCCCGCGACCAAAAGCTGACCTTTCCAATTTTATTAGACGAGAAGGGAGAAGTCTCAGCTGAATATGAAATTTTGGCATATCCAACAAGTTACTTTATAGATTCAACGGGAGTTATAAGAAATAAAGTGACAGGTGCTCTTGATAAAGAAAATTTGTATAAAGAATTGATGCGACTACCTTAATAAGGAATTGGCAGTAAGTGCAAAATGTGATAAAATATATGATTGTGGCTGACTCATATTTACTGAGTGAAAGCGGGTAGGGAGAGGGCTAATTAAATAGATTGGAATCCATATGATAAGTGCATGGTTACATCGTTTTTTTAGGATTGAAGCGCATGAATCCTCCATTCAAAAGGAGATAGCTGCAGGAACGATCGGCTTTTTCACGATTGTGTATATTGTTGCTGTTAATTCGCTTATCTTATCTGAAGCAGGTATACCGCTTGAAGGAGCAATAATCGCGACTATTCTTACGTCTGTTGTCGGTTGTCTTCTCATGGGTTTGTGGGCGAATGCACCGATTATTCTTGTTCCAGGAATGGGAATTAACGCACTGTTTTCTTATACCCTAGTGCAAACAATGGGTCTTACCTGGCAGGAAGCGTTAGCGGTTGTATTTGTATCGGGAATTATGTTTATGATTGTTGCCTTTACTAGCTTGTCTATTAAGCTAAGTCAGGCAATCCCACAGTCATTAAAGGAAGCAATAACCGTAGGCTTAGGACTATTCCTCATGTTTATTGGTCTTGAAAAAGCCGGCTTAGTTGTAAAAGGAACCAATAGTTTAATAGCACTTGGTGCGTTAAACGAACCTAGTGTATTGGCTGCTATAATCACCTTTGTTATTGCGGTTATTTTGTTTTTAAGAGGAATTCCAGGAAACTTTCTGTTAACGGTAGCGTTTGGGACAATGATTGCTTGGGTTTTTGGTACCATTGATGTTTCTGGTGAAAATCAAGCAAGCTTCACAATCAGCGAATACGCGAAAGTTTTTGGGGCGATGTCGTTTGCTAAAATGCTTACTTTTTCTTTTTGGGTAGCGGTGTTTTCATTATCGATGGTATTAATATTTGAAAATATCGGATTGGTTCATGGCCACGCGCAATTTATCAATCGTCCAGAAAAGTTTTCCAAAGGTTTACAAGCGAATTCTGTTTCTGCCTTTGTTTCAGCTATTTTCGGAACAAGTCCAACTGTTTCGACAGTGGAGAGTATATCGAGTATGGCTGCAGGTGGAAAAACAGGGTTAACTGCTGTAACAACAGGTCTTTTATTTGCTGCTTCAGCATTTTTTATCCCTGTTTTTAAGTGGATACCAGACTCGGCAATCGCACCTATCCTCATTATCATTGGTGGATTAATGCTTCAGAATATCCGAAACCTTGATATGAAGGATTTAAGCGAGAGCTTTCCTGCGTTGATTATGATTGTGATGATCCCATTCACGTATAGCATTGCTGATGGAATAGCGATCGGATTTATATTATATCCGCTGGTGAAAATTTCAATAGGAAAAGCAAAAGACGTTTCAGTTCCTCTTTATGTCATCGCTTTTTTATTCCTTGTTAATTTCTTTACACATTATATATGATTGATCAGGAGTATCTCTTTTTAGAGATGCTCCTTTTATTTTTAGAACAATAAAAATTTTCTTTCCTACAAACTTCGACAGTATCTATGATTTACCTCCGATAAAATATAAATATTCGCCAAAGAGCAGTGGTCGGAGGGAGTAAGATGGAAGTTTTTGTTGCAAGGCAGCCGATATTTAATCAAGAAGAAGGTATAGTTGCTTACGAGCTGCTTTATCGAAATAATCATATAAATGAATTTCCAAATGTAGATGGTGACCGCGCTACTACTGAGTTGATCATCAATAGCTTTCTAAATATAGGGATAGATGCTCTTTCTGAAGGAAGGCCTTGTTTTATTAATTTTACAGAGAAACTATTAGATATGAGGTTACCTTCCTATGTTAGTTCAAAGAAAATAGTCATAGAGCTTGTTGAATCTACACGCCCCAGTAGAAATCTATTAGAAATTCTAAAAGAAATGAAGAAAAGTCATTATAAAATTGCGATTAATTCTAGCTTGTTAGATGAACTGAACCCCTATTCAAATGATATATTAGAACAGACGGATTATGTAAAAGTAGACTTCCAAAAAACAGATAAGAACGTACGCAAGCGCATAAATAAAAAGGCACTGGCTACTGATACGATCTTAATCGCAGAAAAAATAGAAACCAATGAAGAATATTTGGAAGCAAAATCTAATGGTTTTAGTCTGTTTCAAGGCTATTACTTTTCAAAGCCTGCAATTTTCTCGACTTTTGATATCCCTGCTTGTTTTACCTCCTATGTTGATATGAGAGCATTTATATCCAAAGAAAAGACTTCTGTTAATGATATAGTTGAATTTATTGAAAGAGATCCTTCACTTTCATATAAAATTTTAAAACTAATTAATTCACCGGCAAATAAATTAAAAGAAAAAATCTATCATATTCGACAAGCAGTCGAACAGTTTGGGCCGTTCGAAATAGAAAACTGGATATATGTTTTGGCAGCAAGAGAAGAATTAACTCAAACCTCTAGCGTCTCCTTAGACGTGGCAAAACTATGCCTAACAAGAGGAAGACTGTGCGAAGAAATTGGAAGAATACGGAATGGTAAATCCGAAAAAATACCAGGATATTTTATGACAGGTATTTTATCTTTTATGAATGGGGTCAAGGCCATTCCAATAGAGAAAATGATTGATTCACTTCCGCTAAACGAGGAAATGGTCCAAGCGTTAATGGGAGTGCAAAACGAGTATAAAGATGTATTGGACCTTGCTGTAGCTGTTGAAAAAGCACAATGGAAAATGATCGGAGAAATATGTAAAAAGCTTGAAATCATGGAAACAGATTTGTTCAAACTATATGCTGAAGCAATCAATTGGTCTAACCGAATGGTTGTAGAAGATATTTGTTATCTTTAAAATACAAACATAATGTTCTACACGATTACTTTATTGTACAATAGAGGAAATGTAGAATATTAATATGTATGTTTACGGAGGTTTGAATGTGATTTTAGAATTATTAAAATGTCATGGATCCAATAATGACTTCCTCATCATTGATGAAATGACAAATCCTTTATTTACTGAGCAACAGCGTTCCGAGCTTGCATTACTTCTTTGTAATAGAGAAAAAGGAGTAGGAGCTGATGGGATCTTATTTGTACTGGGTAGTGAAGATTTTGATGCTAAAATGAGAGTATTTAATGCAGATGGGTCAGAGGCGTCTATGTGTGGAAATGGATTACGCTGTGTGGCCCGTTATGTTTGTGAAAAACTTTCCATTCAAAGTGCAGTCATAGAAACGATGAAAGCGAATTTGGAAGTGAATGAGCGAGAAAGCATTCTTGGAGAAATCCCTACATATCAGGTAGAAATCTCTCCTGTTTCTTTTGAACTTAAAGATCTTCCATTAATTCTGAATCAAAAAACATTAATAGATGAACCAATCCAAGAGCTTTCAGAAATTAAGTTCACTGCTGTAGCTGTACCTAACCCTCATCTAATTGGAATTGTGACAAAAGATCAAATTCAATCAAATATACAAAAAGAACTGAGTGAAAAGGTAAACACACCAAACGAGTTATTTCCAGATGGAGTAAATGTGAGCTTCGTTAAGCCGCTTCAGGAAGGAAGTATTTTTGTACGTACATTTGAAAGAGGAGTTGGGTTTACGAATGCTTGCGGAACAGCGATGTCTGCTTCAACGCTTGTTACTTGTTTGCTGGGCCTAAATGAGTTTGAACAACCGGTAGATGTGTTTAACCCAGGTGGCAAGGTACGCTGTATTGCTCATAAAGTTGATGACTCTTTCAAAATTGACTTAATCGGGAATGCAACCTTTACACATCGCATCCAAATAGAAGTTCAGTTGGAGCAACAAGTATTTTCTTATGTGAAAAAGGAAGAAATTACAAAAGAAATCAGTCAATATAAGAACTTAGAAGAACATTCAAAACAGGTGTTAAACGAATGGCTGTAGGCCGGGGTATCCCGGCTATTTTTTTTGTTTTAAAAATTCAAGAATGGGTGAAAAGTTCTGCTTTTGTTTCGTCTCGAAATAGGATTGAAACGGGTCGCCTTTTTCATTTATACGCTTCATCATGTTTAAGATCGTAAAATCCTCCATACGAAGTTCGTCTGTTACTTCATCCCAAAATAATGGAGTGGCTAGAGCGGCTGTATCATTTCCCCTTGCAGAATAAGGTGCCACAATGGTTTTTCCTTCTGCATGTTGGATATAGTCGATATACAATTTATTTTGCCGATTTTTCTTTAAGCGTTCGATAGTAAAAGAATTTGGTGCTTTCGAGATTAAATATTCTGCAATGAATTCCGTAAACAGTCTTGTATCATCATAAGAAAATTCATTTTCAGGAAGAGGGATATATATCTGTAGACCTTTATTTCCTGACGTTTTTACAAAACCAATAAGATTCAAATGGTCGAGAACTTCTTTTATCATTTGAGCAGCTTTAATAGCTAGTTTAAATTCCTTTTTAGAAGGAGGATCCAAATCTAACACAATTTCACTTGGTCCGTGACTAGATAGAGTTTGAAAAGGAATATGGAACTCAAATGCCAGCTGGTTACCTAACCATAATAACGTTTTTAAATTATTGCAAACGATATAATTGATACCATCGTGTAAGGCGGTTTGAACGAACTCAGGTGCATAGTCAGGACAGTTTTTTTGATAAAAAGCTTCACCGAACATACCATGTGGATAACGAATAACGGTTAATAATCGGTTATGTAAAAATGGCAATAAATACGGTGAAATTTCCTGTAAATAACGAATAAAATCAATCTTCTTTACCGCTGGCTTCTCCCATAAGGGCTTATCTGGATGTGTAACATCAATATCCTTAGGTAAATTCTTTTGTTGATGAACAAATTTTTCAAACGTACAATCCTCAGGTGAAAGATCAAATTGAAACCGTTCAAAATGAGGCTCGCGCATTTGTTCATCATAAAGTTCTAAATACTTAATCTCTAAGCAGATAGCGGGTTGAACGTAGATGAAACGGTCATCCTCTTTTGTTTTATTTTCTTTAATAATTTGAAAAAGAGCTTGTTTTTCCTCGGGTTTAATACCAAATAAAAATTGTCCAATTGGATATATATTGGTATCCTTGTAAACTCCAACATAAAAATACCCATTTGACTTTTCATATGCTGTGACAAAGCAGGAAACATACTTAAAGTTTTTAAACTTCAACCAAAGAGTGGTTCGTTTGCCTTCCTCCCACTGATTTGTATCTTGCTTGGCCACAATTCCTTCACCATCATGTAAAACGACTTGTTCCCAAACGGCTTGATAATCTTTAGAAGCGGGAATTAGCTGAATTAAATCTGAACTCACGGGGTCGGGAGCTGTGGGTAAGTGACAGTCTTCGAAAAGCTTAAGAAGTGCTTTTTTACGATCAACATAATTCCTATCACTGTAAGATTTTCCGTTTAATGATAATAAGTCAAATACAAGGAGACGGCATGGATTATGCAATGCTTTTTCAAGTATTTTCTTTTCGCTGCGCATTCTGCCTCGAACTTGAATGCTGCTAAAATGCGCTTTATATTCATTTTCAAGATACACTAACTCCCCGTCGAGCACCAAGGGTAGAAATTCTTTAAACAATTCATTGTTTTTTTCTAGGTAAAGTTTAATTTCTGGGAAAATTTCAAGTAAGGAGTTTCCGTTTCTGCTTATCAATTTTATTTCCTTATCCCAAAATAAAAGCGCACGAAAGCCATCGTATTTTACTTCGTAGTTCCAATTATCACCCTGTGGTACCTCGAATGTTAAAGTAGGTAGCATTGGTTTCACACGAATCACTCTCCTTACCTTTTAGTTTTCCTATATCATCATTTACTTACTCTTTTTCCAAATAGTAAGTAGGATAATGTATCTTTTTAAAGAAAAAATAATAAAAATGGCTAATAGGAATGGAGAATGCACATGCATACAATTTGGAAAGGGAGTATCAGCTTTGGGCTCGTAAATATCCCCATCAAGCTTCATTCGGCAACAGAAGATAAGGATATTAAACTTCGGACATTGCACAAGAAATGTCACTCTCCAATTAAATATGAAAAAACTTGTCCTGTTTGCGATGAAGAAGTGAAGCAAGAGGAAATTGTTCGAGCATATGAATACACAAAAGGGAAGTTCGTCATTCTTGAAGACGAGGATTTTAATAAATTAAAAAAAGAGAATGAAGAAAAGGCAGTTGAGATTATAGATTTCGTAAAAATGGAGGAGATCGATCCAATCTATTATGATCGAAGCTATTATATGTCCCCGAGTGATGGAGGTGGAAAAGCCTATTCCTTACTAAGAAAGGCGCTTCAAGAATCGGAAAAGGTTGGATTAGCAAAAATTATCATTCGATCAAAAGAACAGATGGCTGTTATACGTGTGTATGAAAATTCATTAGTAATGGAAACGATCCATTTTCCGGATGAGGTAAGATCTGCTGCTGATGTTCCAAATGTTCCTGCGGAAGATAAAGTAACAGAAAAAGAACTTGATACCGCAATAATGTTGATCGATCAGTTAACTACAACGTTTAATCCGGAAAAATATACGGATGATTATCGAACCGCATTGATGGAACTGATTGAATCTAAGCGTTCAGGTAAAGAAATTGTTACGCCAGTAGAAAAAGAACAAAAGTCAAATGTCACAGATTTAATGGCTGCACTACAAGCGTCAATCGATAAAACAAAACCGAAACAAGCGACGACAGAAGCTCCTAAGAAAAAACGAACGACAGTCAAAACAAAAAAACAGGCATAAGAGAAAAAAGTCAACCGGTTCAAAGGTTGACTTTTTTATTTGCATAATTTACCCGTCTTTAAAAAGTCCTTGAGAATTACGTACATACAAAATAAGATAATAAATAAGGATGTGAGAAGATGGACCAAAAAATATTGCCAGCATCATCAAATTTAAAGGATTTTGAGTTATTTTTAAAAAGCCCGTATCGAGTAGGGGTATTCCTTGAATCGCATATCGCTCAGTTGAAAAACATTAATCAATTGGCTAAGGCACATGGAAAGGATATGATCTACCATGTTGATATGATTCATGGTCTGAAAAATGATGATTATGGAACAGAATATATTTGTCAGGAAATTAAGCCGTATGGAATTATTTCTACCAAATCAAGTGTCATTTTAAAAGCAAAACAAAAAGGGGTAATTGCTGTTCAAAGAATTTTTTTAATTGATTCTCATGCACTAGAAAAGAGCTATAAGCTTGTGAATAAAACGAGGCCAGATTATATTGAAGTACTTCCAGGAGCTATGCCCTGGATGATAAAAGAAGTAAAAAATAGACTTGATACTCCAATTTTTGCTGGAGGTCTTATTCGTACGTTTGATGAAGTAAATAATGCATTAAAGGCTGGCGCTACGTCAATAACAACTTCGAAAAAGGAACTATGGGACTTATTTTAATCTACTAAAATATTTATAAATTTTAGCAATTTTTTCATATAGTTATTGACAGCGTTTTCAAAGATTTATATACTGTAAATACAAGTTAATCATTTGTGACGGAGAATAGGAGACTCACGCAGATTACCTAAATGGTGTATTCTGTCGTGGGTCTTTTTTTTGATGTTCCAAAGTGATGGCTTGAAATTTTTAAATAAGAAAGGGGTATGTGTATGTCGCCGTTTTTAGGTGAAGTGATTGGAACAATGATTTTGATTGTGTTTGGTGCGGGAATTGGAGCGGGTTCTTCTCTGAAGGGGAGTTACTCAAACAATCCTGGTTGGATTGTGATTACTCTAGCGTGGGGTCTAGCAGTAACAATGGCTGTTTTTGCAGTAGGCTCTATTAGTGGGGCGCATTTAAATCCTGCTGTAACGGTTGCGCTTGCGGTGAATGGAAGTTTTCCTTGGGCAGATGTACCGAGTTACATAATTGCTCAATTGCTTGGTGCTATAATAGGAGCTACTTTAGTATTTTTACATTATTTTCCTCATTGGAAAGGTACAGAAGACCCTGGCACGAAGCTAGGTGTGTTTGCAACTGGTCCTGCTATTCCACATACGTTCTCAAACGTATTTAGTGAGATGTTCGGTACTTTTATTTTAGTATTAGGATTATTATTTATCGGAGCAAATAATTTCACAGAAGGACTTAATCCGATTGCAGTGGGGCTTTTAATTGTGGTTATTGGTATGTCACTTGGAGGAACTACCGGGTATGCGATTAACCCCGCTCGTGATCTAGGTCCAAGAATTGCGCATTTTCTACTTCCCATCCCAGGAAAGGGTGGTTCGAACTGGGCCTATTCCTGGATACCAGTTGTTGGCCCAATTCTTGGTGGTGCATTAGGAGCAGTTTTCTACAAAACAGTCTTTCTAGGAGAAGCAGGTTCCTACACTTGGCCGGTAGTAGGCGCTTCAATAGTGGTTCTTTCATTATCATATGTTTTTGGTAAAAAACAATCAAGTAATACGACTGCCTCACAAGCAGCTTAAATTTAATCTATTATTAGGGGGAACTTTTAATGGAAAAGTACATCTTATCTTTGGATCAAGGTACAACAAGCTCGAGAGCGATTTTGTTTAACAAAGAGGGAGAAATCGTTCACGTAGCTCAGAAGGAATTTACTCAAATTTTTCCTAAGCCAGGTTGGGTTGAACATAATGCAAGCGAAATTTGGGGGTCCATATTAGCTGTTATTGCGAGTGTCATGTCAGAATCGAATGTGAAACCAGAGCAAATTGCTGGATTGGGGATTACAAACCAACGTGAGACAGCTGTAGTTTGGGATAAGGAAACAGGACTTCCGGTCTACAATGCGATTGTTTGGCAATCGAGACAAACAAGTGGAATATGTGATGAATTAAGAGCAAAAGGATATAATGATTTATTCCGTGATAAAACAGGTCTTCTTATCGATGCTTATTTCTCAGGAACAAAGGTAAAATGGATTCTCGACAATGTAGAAGGTGCACGTGAAAAGGCAGATCAAGGGAAACTCCTTTTTGGAACAATAGATACGTGGCTCGTATGGAAGCTATCAGGTGGGAAAGCTCATGTTACCGATTACTCGAATGCATCTCGTACATTAATGTATAATATTTACGATTTGAAATGGGATGAGGAGCTTCTTGAAATTTTATCAGTTCCAAAATCCATGCTTCCTGAAGTCCGTCCTTCCTCAGAAGTGTATGCACATACGGTTGATTATCATTTCTTTGGCCAAGAGGTTCCGATTGCGGGAATTGCTGGAGACCAACAGGCTGCCTTATTTGGTCAGGCTTGCTTTGGTGAAGGAATGGCTAAAAATACGTATGGAACAGGCTGCTTTATGCTCATGAACACGGGTGAAAAAGCAGTGAAATCTGACAATGGCTTACTAACTACGTTAGCATGGGGTGTTGACGGAAAAGTTGAGTATGCGCTAGAAGGAAGTATCTTCGTTGCAGGCTCTGCCATTCAATGGCTTCGTGATGGACTTAGAATGTTAAAGAATGCTTCGGATAGTGAAAGCTACGCGTCAAAAGTAGAATCAACGGAAGGAGTGTACGTTGTTCCAGCTTTTGTTGGATTGGGTACACCTTATTGGGATAGCGATGTTCGTGGTGCGGTGTTTGGATTAACTAGAGGAACTTCTAAAGAGCATTTTGTCCGTGCTACTCTAGAATCATTAGCTTATCAAACAAGGGATGTTCTTTCTGCTATGGAAGCGGATTCCGGTATTGAACTTAAAGCGTTAAGAGTAGATGGCGGCGCTGTTAAGAATGACTTCTTGATGAGCTTCCAATCGGATATATTGAACGTACCAGTGGAAAGACCTAAAGTAAATGAAACAACCGCACTTGGTGCTGCTTACTTAGCTGGATTAGCAGTTGGGTATTGGGAAAGCAGAGATGATATTGCTAAGCAATGGGCAGTGGATCGTGCTTTTGAACCGAAAATGAATTCAGATAAAAGAGAAGAGCTTTATTCTGGATGGAAAAAGGCTGTTCATGCAGCAATGGCATTTAAATAATATATTGAATTGATAAATGTTTACCAGTGACATACAGTTTGGTATACTAAAAATAAGTTAATAATTCAGGTTGGAGAAATCGGAGAGACCACAAAATCATTATCTTTTTGGATAGTGTATTTTGTGGTCTTTTTTATTCATTCTAATTAGAAATAGGGGGAAATAGGGATGAGCTTTTCAAATAAAAATCGAAAACATTTAGTAAGTGAACTTTCAACAAAGCATTATGATGTATTAGTCATTGGTGGGGGAATTACAGGTGCTGGAATTTCGCTAGATGCCTCCCTTCGAGGAATGAAAACGGCGGTTGTTGATATGCAAGACTTTTCTGCTGGAACTTCCAGCAGATCAACAAAACTAGTTCATGGTGGATTGCGTTATTTAAAGCAATTTCAGGTAAAAATGGTCGCTGAGGTTGGTAAGGAGAGGGCCATTGTTTATGAGAATGGTCCACATGTAACTACCCCGGAATGGATGCTGCTTCCTTTTCACCAAGGAGGAACATTTGGAAAGTTTAGTACCTCTTTAGGGTTGCGTGTATATGATTTTTTAGCAGGAGTAAAAAAGTCGGAGAGAAGAATGATGTTCTCTGCGAATGAAACTCTTACTAAGGAACCACTTGTGAGGCAGGATGGGTTAAAGGGTGGCGGTTATTATGTCGAATATCGTACGGATGATGCTAGGCTTACAATAGAAGTAATGAAGGCAGCGGTTGACAAGGGTGCATGTGCGATTAATTATACAAAGGTAGAAAAACTCGTTTATGAACATGGTAAAATTGTTGGCGCGAAAGTAAATGATTTAATTAGTGGAGAATCTTATGAAATTCGGGCAAAGAAAGTGATAAATGCTGCTGGTCCTTGGGTGGATAGTATTCGAGAACTTGATCGATCCAAAGCTGGGAAGGTGCTAAAGCTTTCTAAAGGTGTGCATATTGTTATTGATCAAGAAAGGTTTCCTCTCAAACAAGCCATTTACTTTGATACACCGGACGGTAGAATGGTTTTCGCCATTCCTAGGGATGGAAAAACTTATGTAGGTACGACAGATACTTTCTATAACGACTCCATTGCCCAGCCTAGAATGACAACAAGCGATCGAGATTATATTATCGCTAGTATCAACTATATGTTTCCAACGGTTCATATTTCTGTTGATGATATTGAATCGAATTGGGCCGGAGTGAGACCATTAATATGGGAGGAAGGGAAAAATCCTTCTGAAATTTCAAGAAAAGACGAAATATGGGAATCAAAATCAGGTTTGATTACGATCGCGGGCGGAAAGTTAACAGGCTACAGAAAAATGGCGGAAACAGTGGTTGACTTATTATCCAAAAAATACAGTGAAGAATTAGGAGAGAAATTTTCTAGTTGTCGCACCAAGGATTATCCTATTTCTGGAGGCGATGTTGGGGGTAGTAGAGGATTTAATATGTATATTTCTAATCAAGTCAAAAAGGGAGTTGAAGGAGGACTATCAACCGAAGACGCAACGAAATTGACTAAAATGTATGGCTCCAACGTGCCTAAACTACTGGAGATTATTAAAAATAATAAAGAACAAGCAAAGAAATATCAAATGCCTGTAACATTATTTGCACAATTAAAATACGCAGTCGATCATGAAATGGCGTATTCACCGATTGACTTCTTCAACCGGAGAACAGGGGCTCTTCTTTTTGACATAGAGACTGTAAAAACATATAAAGATCAAGTGATTGATTTCATGGCTGAAGAACTTGAGTGGAATAAAGAAATCAAACAGAAGTATCAGAAGGAATTGGAAATTGAAGTGTTATATGCAACAGTTCCCATTGATGATCAAACTAATGAAAAATTAGCATAGCTCTCCTTTATGGGGAGCTTTTTTGACAAAAGTAAAAAAATGTTATATAATAAATTTTGTTGCTTTTTTGAGGTGGATTGTTATTTTAAACGGATAATAATTATTAAACTTCAACAAGGAAAAAATGTTTGTAATACAATTGATACTCTTCAGAATGGTATTCCATGATACCATTAGAAAATTACATTAGACGGTTTCCCCAACAATCCTTCTTTTTTTTCGTATTTTCACTTTATTTACTCATTTCCAAAAAAAATGATTTAGAGTTAAGTTTACAAGAGTGTCATTCCCTGAAGAAATTACAGGGCCTGATTCACACTGGCGCGGTCTAGGAGCCGTAAGGATGGAAGAGAGGTAGGGCTTTCATTGTATTAGGTAAATTACTACAACCAATCATATCTCAAAAGAGTTTGCATAACGGACAACAATAGTTGTCCGTTTTCTATATGTATATAAGAAAAACCCGAACGTTAATATATTATTTGGTTGAAATATATGTGTTTTAAGAATATAATAAGCATGAATTAACAAAGTTTATTAAAAATCGCAGTAACTGACGACAAATGTGGAAGCAACCACAGGGGAGCTGCGTCGCTGTTAAGCCGGTCGTCTGGGCAGAGAGAAGGCGTAGGTCTGTCTCTTTTTCTAATATATGGAGGGGTTAACGTGACGAAACCTGTTATTTTGGATGGTCAGATGGTAGCAAACAAAGTCAAAAATTCTCTTAAGGAAAGAGTGGAAAAGCTCAAGGAAGCAGGAGTTACTCCTTGTTTGGCTACAATTCTAGTTGGTGATGATCCTTCTTCTGCCACATATGTGAAGATGAAGGGAAATGCATGTGAGAAATTAGGAATTGTATCGAAAAAAATTCATTTGCCAGCTACCACAACTACTGAGGAGCTTTTGGCCACAATTACTGAATTAAATAACGATGAAAATGTAAATGGGAT